>WFVC01000160.1 GCA_015491815.1 Gammaproteobacteria bacterium
TGAGGCCGGGAACGGGACTCGGTAAACTGCTTTCCAGCACATGAATGCTGACCGCCAGCGCCGTGAGCCAGGCGATGCGGCTGTCTTCGGCGGTGCTTTTTAAGGTGATTTTCAATCAGGTTTTCCGGCGACGGGCAATGTGTGCTCAAAAATTCATGCTATCAAATTTTCCCTGCCCGAGTATTTCGATGCTGATCCGGTTCGGCAGACAGGCGTTGAAATCGCCGCTGTGGCTGAGCCAGCCTTTGTGGATACAGACCTTGCCGGAACAGGGCGAGTCGGTGAAACGTATTTTGCCATTCTGGATCTGCAGGTGGCTGAGGCCCAGATTGCCTTCAATTGTAATTTCCTGATCTTTATTCAGCGGCAGTTCGCGCAGCAGGGTTTCACCGCGCAGAATGCGAACCGTGGTTCCGACGCCGGCCGCCTGCCAGTAATGCAGATAGACGAAGGGCAGGGCCACAAGCGTGATCAGCAGCAGACTAATATCGGCGCGGGTCATCGGGGATCAACAGCAGGATCAACAATTAGCGGTTCGTCTTCCGGGTCCATCAGGATGATGCGTTGCGCCATCGCCGGGGTCATGATGATGCGGCCGTTTTTATCCACCAGCATCACATAGCGCAACTGCAGTTTGCGGGCGATGGCCCGCCAGCCATCGGGACCGGCGACGAACAGGGCGGTGGCGGCGGCATCGGCGGTGGCGGCGTCGGGGTGGATCACGGTCACCGACATGGTTTGATCGGCCGGGTAGCCGGTGCGTGGATCGAGGATGTGGTGATAACGGCGGCCTTCGTATGCATAGAAGCGTTCGTAATCGCCGGAGGTAAAGACGCTTTCACCGTCGTTGACATCGAGGGCGGCCAGCACATTTTCGTCTTTGTCGGGGGTCGGGCGCGGGTGACGGATGCCGATGCGCCAGGGTCGATCGCCGTGGCGGCCGATGACTTTGAGATCGCCGCCGGCGTTGATGATGGCGTTGCTGATCTGTTGATTGCGCAGGTAGTCGATAACGCGATCGACTGCCAGTCCTTTGGCCATTGCGCCGAAGTCCAGTTGCACCGCCGGGTTGCGGCTGCGCATGCGCAGGCCGTCGAATTCGATATCGGTCATGCGCGGGTGTTGTGCGAGCAATTTTTTGATAGCGGCGCGGGAAGGCGGTGGGCCTTTGGGGGGATCGTCCTGATGATAGCCCCAGAGTGCGATCAACTGACCGATGGCCGGATTGAACAGGTTGTCCGTGCGTTCAGCCAGTTCACGGCCTTTTTCAATCAGCGGCAATACGGAAGGGTTGGCGGAGAACCAGCCGCCGGTGGCGAGCAGGGCATTGGTGCGACCCAGCGGCCCCGGTTTCCACGGGTGCCAGACCTCATGCATGAAATTCAGATCCTGACGGATCTGCTCGATAGCCTGTTGCGCCTGCTTTTCATCCACATCGCGCAGGGTGACCGTTACCAGGGTGCCGAAGACCAGCAGGGTTTGTTTGTATTCGCGCGGGGCTTGCTGGCAGCCGGAAGCGGACAGCATCAGCGCCAGAGCAAGCAATAAAAGAAACCAGCGGTGCAGAGACATGGGGCGGAGTTTACCGGTTTTTCAGATGACGTTCGATGCAGTCCATCAGCGTGGCGCTAATATTTAGATCGTATTGCCTGTCCAGTTCACGAATGCAGGTGGGGCTGGTGACGTTGATCTCGGTGAGATAGTCACCGATCACATCGAGGCCGACGAACAGCAGGCCGCGCTTTTTCAGTTCCGGCGCAAGCTGTGCGCAGATCCAGCGATCACGCTCATTCAGCGCAACGCCTTTGCCAATGCCGCCGACGGCGAGGTTGCCCCGGGTTTCATCCCCCTGAGGAATGCGCGCCAGCGCCCGGGGAACAGGTTCGCCGTCGATCAGCAGAATGCGTTTGTCGCCTTCGCTGATGTCGGGAATAAATTTCTGCGCCATGCACAGGCGCTGACCATGCCGGGTCAGGGTTTCGATGATCACGCCAATATTGGGGCTGCCCTGCTGAACCCGGAAAATGGATGCGCCACCCATGCCATCCAGCGGTTTGAGAATAATGTCGCCGTGCTCGGCCAGAAAATCCCGCAGTCCCTGCGCCTGCGCGGAGACCAGCGTCGGCGCGGTGCACTGGGGAAAGGCGGCGGTGAACAGTTTTTCATTGGCGTCGCGCAGACTGCGGGCGCGATTGACCACTAGCAGGCCTTCGGCTTCGGCCAGCTCCAGCAGATAGGTGCTGAAAATGTAGTCCATGTCGAAGGGCGGATCCTTGCGCATCAGCACCACATCCAGTTCGGCCAGCGGCTGATCTTCTGTGCTCGCCAGCGAGTGCCAGTCGTCGCCGGCGTTTTCGGGATCCGCAGCCAGCGTTAGTTGACGGGTGCGGGCCCATGTCCGGTTTTGAGACAGGGACAGATCGTTTTGCTCCATATAATAGAGCGTCCAGCCTCGGCGCTGCGCTTCCAGCAACATGGCGAGGGTGCTGTCTTTTTTCAGGTTAATGGAGCCAATCGGATCCATGATAACGCCAAGTTTAATCGGGCGGCTGGGCACGGCTTGATCCTGGATTTAAGTTTAGGTATTGGTGAGATATTCGGTATGTTCCCGCGCCGCCGCCAGCAGCGCCAGACGGGCAATCACGCCATAGGCGTAAAAACGGTTGGGGCCGGCATCGGGAGACTTGTTGCTGTCCGGCGCGTTGCAGGTTTCGGCAAAGGCCAGCGGCTCGAAATGCATGCCCGGCGCATTGAGGTTTTCATTGGCGCCGCGGTCGGTATGAACGCGGTAAAAACCGCCAACAACAAAGTGATCCACCATATAGACCACCGGTTCGGCGACCGATTGTCCATCCCCCCAGGTTTCAAAGGTGTACACCCCTTCCTGAATAATAACGTCAGTCACCGCCTGCCCGCCCTTGCTTTTGGCCATGCGGGTGCGCTGTTTACGGTTGAGTTCCCGGACCTCATCGCCGCTGTGGATGGTCATGATGCCCATGCCATAGGTGCCGGCGTCGGCTTTGACGATGACGAAGGGGGGTTTGTCGATGTGGTATTGGTCATATTTTTGCTGGATTTCGCCGAGCATGCGGTCAACATTGCCGGCCAGACAGTCCTCGCCTTCGCGCTTCATAAAATCGAGTTTGCCGCAATTACAGAACATCGGGGTGATCAGCCAGGGATCGATGTCGATCAGCTCAGAAAACTCCTTTGTCGCCCGGTGATATTCGGTGAAATGGTCGGATTTCAGACGATCACTCCAGCCCAGTTCCAGCGGCGGCAGGATCATCTGTTCCAGATTCTCCAGAATCGCCGGTCGACCGGAAGATAAATCATTATTCAGCAGCACCAGACAGGGTTCATAGTCGTCAATATAAACCTTGTTAGCGTGACGCTGGATCGGCTCCAGCAGCAGTTTACGGCCGGAGGGCAGGTCAATGCTCAGTTTTTCCTCAAGTTCAGGTAATAAGGAACCGATACGTATTTCAAACCCAGCTTTTGTAATGATTTCCTGCAGGGTGGCGAGGCTTTCCAGATAAAACTGGTTGCGGGTATGGCTCTCCGGAATCAGCAGAATACGGACAGCTTTGGGGCAAATCCGCTCCAGAACGGACTGCACGGCCTGAATGCTCAGGGTCATGAACGCCGGGTTAAGGTTGTTAAAGCCCGTTGGAAACAGATTGGTGTCCACCGGCGCGAGTTTGAAGCCGGAATTACGCAGATCAACCGAGGCGTAGAACGGCGCCGGTGTTTTCAGCCACTGCTGGCGAAACCAGGTTTCAATTTCAGCCTGATGATCCAGAAGGTGGGTCTCAATAGCATGCAGGGGACCGGACAGGGCGGTGGTCAGATGAGGAACGGCGTGGAGATATTCAATGCTCATGTCGAATAATGTTGACCATGAAAAGTTTGCCAATGTTGAATCGGCCGCGATAGTGGAAAAAGGATTCTATCTGGCGATATTTTGTCTTAATACAGGTATTACTCAGGTGTATGACTATGCCAGAGAATTCTGCTGAGGTAAATGTCAGGATAAATTGATTATAAATTAGGCAGGACTTCAGACGATGTCGTATGCTGAAATAAATAGTGAATATAGATACTTATGGATTGTTTTTCAAAACTGTGTTAAAAAATCCGTCGGAAACATTCTGGCTTTCAATATTGATAACGCAGGCTTAAATACAGAAATTTTCAAAGTAAAAAACGGGTGGCAGTGGTGTTAGCAGAGAAGCAAATGGAAGATATCTACCAGGGTTTAAAAGTGATGGTTATTGATGACAGCAAGACCATTCGTCGTACCGCTGAAACGCTGTTAAAAAAAGTGGGCTGTGAAGTTGTAACGGCTTCTGATGGTTTTGAAGCCCTGTCTAAAATTGCAGATAACCAGCCGGATATCATTTTTATTGATATTATGATGCCACGTCTCGATGGTTATCAAACAACTGCGCTAATTAAAAACAATAAACGTTTCAAAAAGACCCCGGTAGTAATGTTATCCAGTAAGGATGGCCTGTTCGATCGCGCGCGAGGACGAATCGTAGGATCGGAGCAATATCTAACCAAGCCTTTTACCAAGGAAGAATTGCTCAGTGCAATCAAGGATCTTGTGCTTGAATAAAACTGAATATCAGTTTTCCGGGAAGGTAAAAAATATGGGCGGTTTTGCCTGTGCTTGTTCGCTCAGGTAAAACTTATTAAGGAGGCATAATGGCACGTATCTTAATTGTTGATGATTCCCCGACTGAAGTACATGTTCTTAGAACCATGCTGGAAAAGCATAATTATGAAGTCGACTCTGTTGATAATGCCGAAGCCGGTATTGCTCGGGCTAAAGAATCCATGCCGGATATTATTTTGATGGATGTGGTAATGCCGGGCATGAATGGCTTTCAGGCCACCCGCGCGATTAACCGGGATCCGGCAACCCAGGCTATACCGGTTATTATTGTGACCACCAAAGATCAGGAAACCGATCGTGTCTGGGGATTGCGGCAGGGCGCAAAAGATTATCTGACCAAGCCGGTCAGCGAGGATGATCTCATGCAAAAAATTAATAAGGCGCTAACAGAGTAATAATAAATGGCGGATTCGGGCGCTGAAGTTTTTGCATTACTGCGTGAGATTGAATCACGCAGTCGCCAGAAAGCCCTGGGTCTGCCTCAGCAGCTTGAGATCAAGTCCACCGATACCGGGATTGGTTTTTTATTGGAAGACACAGCACTGGTGGTGGCAACCGATGAAGTATCGGAAATTTTGCCCTATCCGCCGTTAACACGCATTCCCGGCACAGTAAGCTGGATGAAGGGCGTCGCCAATATTCGCGGAACCCTGGTGCCAATCGTTGATTTACTGGGTTTTACCAAAGAGGAAAGCGCGCGCCTGAATAGAAAAAGTCGCGTGCTGGTCATGCGTCAGGGAGATTTTGTCAGCGGCCTGCTGGTCACAGAGGTATTAGGGCTAAGACATTTTCACGAAGAAGAAAAAACAAATGAACTGCCCCCGATTTCTACACGTTTACAGGAACTGCTGACTGGGGGTTATCGGCAGGGAGAGCAGCACTGGGGTATTTTCAGCACCCGACGTTTAGCGGATATGCCAGAGTTTATTAATATCGCTGTAGAAGCATAATCAATGGACGTCCGTAATAAAAACAACAGAAATCAAACCCGTTTTATTTATAAATTAATGAAGTCTCAATTTAATCAAAAAGAGTTAATGGCAGGAGATAAGTCATGAAACAGAATGTTGGCCGGGTAGCAGGCATTCCCATAGTCAGGATGATGGCGTATTTTGTAATACTGTTGATTGCCGCCATTGCCGGACTGAGTTTTGTTATCAACAAAGTTTCGAATCAGGAAAGCGCGGATCGTGAATACATTAGTCGTATTGGCGATCAGAAAGTGCTGGCGCAGGAAATTGCAAAACTGGCCAACCAGGCGGCGCAGGGTGAGCTGGGAGCATTTGCGCTATTACAGCAGCGTAGTAGCCGATTTGACGAAATACTGAACTGGCAGGCTAATCGCACGCCGGAAGCGTTGAGCGGAACCCTGCAGGAACTACAGAATTTCTGGGCCAAATATCAGAAAGACGTGAAAACAATTCTGCAACGGCG
Source organism: Gammaproteobacteria bacterium (assembly GCA_015491815.1). GTDB lineage: Bacteria > Pseudomonadota > Gammaproteobacteria > UBA6429 > Thiohalophilaceae > JAADGZ01. The sequence continues at coordinate 6,116 of WFVC01000160.1, forward strand.
TGAAGTGGTTTCCACCATGCGCGAACATATCCAGAAAATTAACGAACAAATTCCAACCTTGCTGGCGCTGTCGGATGAGGTTGTAAGCGATATGGTGGATAAAGGCGCCAGTCCGGAACAGATTTATATTGCGACGCGTCAGCTCATGTTAACGCAACGTATTTCCGGCAATGTTAACCGGGTTCTGTCTGGTGGCGCAGAGGCAGTGACTGCAGCCGATCGTTTTGGTCGTGATGCGGCGTTGTTCGGCAGGGTTATCGAAGACATGTTGCGTGGAAATCGCAATATGCGCATCCATCGCATCAAGGAACCCAGCACCCGGGCCAAGCTGGTCAAGGTGCAGAAACTGTTTCGCTCAATTCGCAGTCAGGTTGGCGGGATTCTGGAACGTTCACCGGAAATGTTTCAGGTCTCCGGCGCCTCGGAAGGCATTTTGAGTATGAGTGAACAGTTGCCGCAGAAAATTCAGAAATTACAGGAAGCCTATCAGGCCTATATTGATACGCGCATCACCTCGCTCTGGGTTAACGCGCTGGCCGGATTGATCGTGTTGATCATCATTGGACTGGCCTTGCTTTATCGTAAGGACTCTCAGCGCCGACTGTCTGAAATCGCTGAACAAAGTCAGTTGATGGAAGAAACCAACACCAATAATCAGGAAGCGATTTTACGGCTGCTGGATGAGATGGGCGATCTGGCCGATGGTGATCTGACGGTGCAGGCTTCGGTAACCGAAGATATTACCGGCGCGATTGCCGATTCCATCAACTATGCGATTGACGCCCTGCGTAAACTGGTTTCCGCGATTAACGAAACCACCCAGCAGGTATCCTCGGCGGCGCAGCAGTCACAGGCGACTGCGATGCATCTCGCCGAAGCCAGTGATCATCAGGCGCAGCAAATTATGGCGGCCAGCACCGCGATTAACGAGATGGCGGTCTCGATTGAAGAAGTCTCCAATAACGCAGCCGAGCTGGCGGAAGAAGCCAGTCGTTCAGTGCAAATTGCAGGACAGGGTTCGGAAGCCGTGCAGCGCAATATCAATGGCATGGACACCATTCGCGGACAGATTCAGGAAACCTCCAAACGTATTAAGCGACTGGGTGAATCCTCACAGGAAATTGGCGACATCGTTGAACTGATTAACGACATTGCCGAGCAGACCAATATTCTGGCTCTGAACGCGGCGATTCAGGCGGCCATGGCCGGTGACGCCGGTCGAGGTTTTGCGGTGGTGGCGGACGAAGTGCAACGCCTTGCGGAACGTTCGGCCGATGCAACGCGTCAGATTGAAACCCTGGTTAAAGCGATTCAGTCTGACACCAAAGAAGCCGTAGCCTCAATGGAACAAAGCACCGCCGAGGTGGTGTCCGGAGCGCGTCTGGCCCAGGATGCAGGAAGTGCGCTGGAAGCCATTGAAACGGTATCCAAGCATCTGGCGGATTTGATTTCAAACATTTCCGAATCCGCGCGTCAGCAGGCCGGCGCGGCCACCAATATTTCTGACACCATGAACGTGATTCAGGAAATTACTACGCAGACGTCGGCGGGCACCAATGAGACCGCTGCTTCGATTGGTAATCTGTCTGAATTGGCGAATGAACTTCGTCATTCCGTTGCCGGTTTCCGCTTACCGCCAGCTTAAGCTGGAGCGTCAGTTGTGATGGCCGTCGAGGATCATAAGTCCGACAAAACACTGTGGCGTTATCGCGCGCCTGCGCAAATGGATCAGGTGCAACTGGCGATGTGGACCGAGTTACTGGAAAAACGCACCGGTATTTCACTGGCGAAAAATAGAAAATCATTTTTATTAACCAGCCTTAGCACACGTATGCGTGAGCTGGGTTACTGTTGTTATGACGAATATTTCCAGTATTTAATCGATGGTCGGCGAGGGGCGGTGGAGTGGGAAATTCTGGTCGATCGTCTGACTGTACATGAAAGCCGTTTCTATCGTGACGAGCGCGCCCTGTCGTTGTTACAGGAAAAATTTTTACCCGAGCAGTGTTTGCAGACTGCAACCAAAGAGCAGGATACTTTGAACGTCTGGAGTCTTGGTTGCGCAACGGGTGAAGAAGCCTATTCACTGGCGATGCTGATTGATGACTTTATGCTGAAAAATAATGTGAATCGTTATTACAGCATCACTGCCTCGGATATCAGTTCTGCATCATTGTCTACCGCCCGAGAGGGTGTTTATCATATCAATCGACTGAAGAACGTTCCGCTTAATTTGCTTAATCTGTTTTTTACGCGTACCGACAAAAGTCACTATCGGATAAATGACAGGTTGCGCAAGCGGGTATGTTTTGCGCGCCTCAATATCCTTCATTTATCCCGCGCCAAACTTGGAATGATGGATCTGATTTACTGCCAAAATGTGCTGATTTATTTCAAGCGCCGCTATCGTCAGATGATACTGGAACATCTGGTCAAACATTTACGTCCCGGTGGCTTGTTGGTTCTTGGCGCCGGGGAGATTTCCGCCTGGAAACATAATGATATGCAGCCTGTTAATTATCCAGGCACGCTGGCATTTAAACGCATTAACAGGGATACCCAGGCATGAGCGCTGATAACGAACTGGATCTCAATACTCTGATATGGGTGAAGTCGGAAATTGACGAGACCTTAAATCAGGCGCGCAAGGCGCTGGAAATTTTCACTGAAGACGAAAGTGATACAACACAGATTCAGTTTTGCCTCAATTATCTGCATCAGGTTCGAGGCACCTTGCAAATGGTTGAACTTTATGGTTCAGCAATGGCGGCGGAAGAAATAGAAAATCTGGTTCAGGCATTGATTGATGGCAAAGTATCAAATCGCAATGATGCCTACGAAGTCCTCATTCGCGGTATTTTACAATTACCGGATTATCTGGAACATCTGCTCGAAGGGCATGCCGATACACCGATGCTGTTGCTGCCGCTATTGAACGATTTGCGCGCGGCGCGGGGCGCACCACTATTATCTGAAAATGCCCTGTTTACTCCCGATCTGACGGTGGCGGCTCCTCTGCCGGAGACTATCAGCGGCAATCTCACCGATACCCTGCAAAAACTTCGTCACCACTATCATCTTGGTTTGCTTGGCTGGTTCCGCGATCAGGGGGATGAGTCGGGTTTAAAGCGCATCGCCGAGGTGCTGAGTGAATTACGCAAGGTTGCCTCTGAGCAGGAAGTTAGTCGCTTGCTCTGGGTAGTGAGTGGACTGGTTGAAAGTCTGCTCGATGCCGGACTGGAGAGTAGCGTTTCGGTCAAGTTATTGTTGGGCCAGCTTGATCGCCAGTTCAAAAAGATTCTTGATCGTGGTGAACATGCGCTTAATATTGAGCCGCCAGCGGAATTGTTAAAAAACCTTCTTTACTATGTTGCGACTTCGCGTAGTCGCGGCGAATTGACCGATGAGGTTAAACAGGCCTTTAAGCTGGATGATATTTTGCCGGACATGAGTTCGCTGGAACAGGCGCGCGCGGATATGGCTGCGCCGAATGCCGCATTGATGTCCACTGTCTCTTCTGTACTCATGGAAGATCTGCTCAAGGTTAAAGATAATCTGGATCTTTTTGTTCGCGCAGAACAGCGGGACATTGAAAAGTTGGCGCCTCTGAAAGAAACCCTGTTACAGATTGCAGATACGCTGGGCATGCTCGGTTTGGGGATCCAGCGTGAAAGTGCACAGGAACAGATCGAAGCTATTTCCGCTATGCAGGCGGGTAATAAAGCTGTCGATGATGACGGCCTGATGGAAATTGCGGGCGCGATGCTTGATCTTGAAAATTCACTAAATGAAATAAGTGCTGCGCGCGCTGCAAATGTCAGAGTCGAACAGGGTGCTGGTGAGGCCGCCAGTCACTTTATGCAGGATGCAGAGCAGCAGAAACTTCTGAAAACTGTGGTCAAGGAAGCCAAGCTTGAACTGGATCAGGTTAAGGATGCGATTAATCTGTTTAGTAAAAATCCGGCTGACCAGTCGCCACTTGAAATTGTGCCTGCCGCACTGGATCGTATTAAAGGTGGTATTTCGATACTGAATCTGGATCGCGCCGCTGATTTGTTACAGGGCTGTATTATCTATATTCGTGAAAATATGTTGAAGAGTTCGACTATTCCTGAAGCAGATACATTGGACAGTCTTGCTGATGCGATCAGCAGCATTGAATATTATCTTGAATCACTGGCCGGCAAGTGGGGTCAGCCTGACGCTATTCTTGATGTCGCGGAATACAGCCTTAAACAATTGCAGGGAGACGATACGGGCAAGATCAATGATGATCTGGTTACTCTTTCTGGTTTGGAACAACCCGATCTGGAACAGACTGAGCCTGAAGAATCCACCAGCCCTGTACATGGAAAGGGTGATGAAAATGATACTCTGATTGATATTGTTTTGCCGGATGATGAAAATGATCTGAATGATCAAACTATTACTGAAACGATAGAATTTCCTCCGGATGAATTTGAAGATGAATCCCGGCATGATTTGTCTCTTGCTGAATTAGAACAGCCAGAGTCAGGTGAGGATTCGACTGATTTAGATGATGACTCTCAGCATACTCTGACCCTTGATATAGAAGGTTTTGATAGTGAAGACGAAGCCATCGTAAGCTTTGATGAAAAACAGGAAACGATTTCGACTGAAACAGACGAGATTCCACTGGAGTCTGAACCGGAAATAGATTTAATAGTAACGGAAGAAACGGATAAGCTTTCCATTGTTGAGCCAGAAGCATCAGCTGATGCTGATGCGAAAGAGTCTGCGGATGCCTCATCGCCTGCTGTGGCGGAAACAGCGGCGGTAATAGATGAAATCGATGAAGAAATTATCGAAATATTCATGGAGGAAGCGGAGGAAGTCTATGAAGAAATTACTAAACAGTTGCCAAAGTTATTGCAGAACCCGGATGATGAAGATGCGCTTGCTGAACTGAGACGTGCATTTCATACTCTGAAGGGAAGTGGTCGTTTGGTTGGCGCACTGGATATTGGCGAGTTTGCCTGGGCTTACGAAAATATGCTTAATCGGCTCATTGATGGGACGATTACAAGCTCAAAGCCTTTGTTTGATTTACTGGAACAGGCAAAACAGGTTTTGCCGTCAATGTTTGAAATGTTCAAACAGGGGCAAAAAACCGGCGCTGATATTCTGAAATTAATTGAACACGCCAACCTTATCAGTCAGGGTGAATCCCTGCCGGAGACAGTAGACGCTGGTGATGATGAATATCCGGAATCACCATCTGAATTAGAAAACGAAAATTCATATAAGCTTGATCCAGTGTTACTGGATATTTATCGTAAAGAAGTTGAGACACATTTGCTTAGTTTACAGGCCTATGTTTCTGATTGGGAAAATGGTCATCATCGTGAGCCTACCCAGGCATTAATACGAGCCCTGCATACTTTAACCGGAAGCTCGCGCACTACAAATGTTATCCCGGTTGCTGAATTATGTGGCCGCTTTGAATCTTATATAAATGAATTGCTTCAGCTTGGCGCGCAAATGAATGCGGATGCAATTGGTTTATTGAACGACTGCATCGATTATATTCGTAATGTAACGAATACGCTTGAACAGGGAATGCCGGATGCAGCGGGCAATCAAGGTTTGATAACGCGTTTACAGTTATTGCTGGATACGATTGCGGATACTCCTCGGACAGTTGATATCGTAGCGCATGAACAGGCGGCGGTCGATGTTGTGGACGGGGGGAGAGAGGAGCCGGAATATGATGAAGATCTTCTTGATATCTTTATCGAAGAAGGCGATGAAATTCTCGACGCCAGTGACGCTACCCTGCAGCACTGGCAGGAAAATCCAGATGACTCGGACGATATCGAAGCCATGCAGCGCTATTTGCATACCCTCAAAGGTGGCGCACGCATGGCCGGTGTTAGCGCGGTTGGCGATCTGAGCCATAACATCGAGTCAATGCTGACGCTGGTGTCTGAAGGTCGCCAGCCGGTATCCGACGGAATGTTCAACACCTTGCAACGAGCGCAGGATCGGCTTGCACAAATGCTTGAACAGCTTAAGGCGCATCAGGCGATTCCCGCTGCAGACGATATTATTGCAGAAGTTGAAGCATTGATTGCTGATGATGAGGGTGCGACTGATGTAGTCAATGAGACGCTGGAACCCGAAGAGCCTGAGATAGCAGAAACGCCGGTCGACAGTGGTGAGATAGAAGCAGAGGCATCATTAACGGATGAAGATGTGACCGCTAATGTTGAGAATGATATTGCAGATGATGCCCTTCAGGTGGATACACCTGTCGATGAAAAGGAAACCGCTACTGATATTGACGCAGATGAGCAGACTGTCTCGAAAATGGAATCTTCATCGACAGAGATAGATACGGAAAATTTAACTACCGATACGGACCTCGCTGAGGAAACTGAGACGTCGATTTTTGAAAATGAAGCGGCGGAGACAGAAGATTCAAGAATAGACGAAAGTCCGGTATCTACGCCGGCAGAATCAGCAGAAGATAATAT
>WFVC01000161.1 GCA_015491815.1 Gammaproteobacteria bacterium
ATCTTAACCGAATAATTACCAAATATTAACAACCTTTTAAATCAGTGAATAAAAAAAAGTAGCGTTCATTCCAACCTGTCTATTTAAAATCATTTTCATCGGCATCCGGCCAATTACGTTGCTCTTTATTTTTAGTCTGCTTTTTCTGATTTTCCGGCAACAAGGGATCATCATCATCCATAAGAATTCGGTTGGCGTCGCCATCCAGATCTTCATATTGGCCTTTTTTTACCGCCCAGATCAGAACACCAACCATAATCAGGCCAAAAAAAATCATGCCGGGGATCAGAGTATAAATAACATCCATAAATTTACCTTTTATCTTCTTTGAATATGCGGCGAATACGCGCAGCATTGCCAATCACCAGCAGAGAGCTAACAGGCATTGAAACAGCGGCTATCAGTGGAGTTATGAAGCTCATCATCGCCAATGGCACCATAATGATATTATAGGCAAAGGAAATGCCGATATTTTGATGAATAGTTTTCAAGCTGCGCTTCGACAATTTCAGAGCCAAATTTATTTTTTCCAGATCATCCTGAATCAGGACAATATCCGCGCTTTCCATTGAGACGTCGGCGCCAGTGCCTATCGCCATGCCAACGTCGGCGCGAATCAGTGCAGGCGCATCATTAATCCCATCTCCCACCATCACGACCCGTTCTCCCTGTTCCTGCAGCGATTGAATCACGGCATCCTTATCCTGTGGCAATACTTCGGCGATTACCTGCATACCATCCAGTTCTTTTGCAATAGCTTCAGCCACTCTTCTCCGATCACCGGTTAACAGTGTCAATTTCATGCCCTGTTCACGCAGGTCGTTAATTAACGATTTTGTCTGCGCACGCAGGCGATCAGCAATCACGATAATAGCAAGATGTTTGTCATTACGCGCAACATGCACACAACTTTTCCCCAGTGCTTCATAATTCTGTGTTATTTCCAGCAAATGGCGATCAAGGACAATCGACCTCTTCTCCAGCCATATCTGCGTACCACAATCCAGTGCAACCCCATCCACTTCTCCGGAAACGCCATAACCCGGCTCATTTTCAAAATGCGTCAACCGCAACAGATCCTGTTTTAACCCAAGTTTATTTGCTTCAAAAATGATCGCCTGGGCAATACTATGCTCTGAACAGCTTTCCAGAATCGCAACCTCCGTAAGCAATTCATTTTTATCAAAACCTTGCACAGTCTCTATCTGACTGACGCGCATGCGCCCCTCTGTCAGCGTCCCGGTTTTGTCAAAAACAAAATGTGTGACAGAAGCCAGGGTTTCTAATGCCTCGCCGTTTTTTACCAGAATACCGTTTCGCGCACCCAGTCCGGAGGCGACCGCTATCGCCATTGGCGTCGCCAGACCAAAGGCGCAGGGACAGGTTATAATTAATACCGAAGTTGCGGTCATCAAGGCCAGTTCAAAATCCTGTTGTGACCAGTAAATAAAGCTTAACGCCGCCAATAGCAGGGTAACGCCAACAAACCACGGTACAATACGATCCGCAGTACATTGAATCGGCGCTTTTGAAGCCTGCGCCTCTTCCACCAGACTAATGATACGCCCCAGCGCGGTATTACGTAAGATTCCCTGCACCTCAACTGTTAATGCGCCCTGTCTATTTATCGTTCCCGCCGAAACCTGATCGCCGGGCTGTTTTTTCACCGGTTCTGATTCACCGCTCAACATACTTTCATCAACTGCACTGTGCCCCGCCAGCACACAGCCATCAACGGGGATACTGGCGCCGGGTTTAATCAACACATGTTCCCCTGTGTTGATTGAACGCACAGGAACAATCTGCTCTTCGCCATTACGCAAGACGCTGGCGACCCGTGGTTGCAGATCCACCAGACGCTGTGTCGCCGAGACAGCATGACGTTTTGATAATGATTCAAGATGCCGACCAATTAGAATCACAAACAGAAAATTAACTACGGTGTCATAGTACACTTCACCACCCGAATCCGGATTTAATGTGACATATACCGAATATGCCCAGGTTGACGTGGCGCCAATAGCGATTGGTAAATCCATACTCAGCCGTAAATGGCGAAGCCCACTCCATGCGCCTTTTAAAAAGGGCCAGCCTGAATAAAACAGCGTGGGCGTCGCCAGTGAAAAACCTACCCAGTAAAACAAATCTCGAAACTCACCCTTATCAGCGCCGCTATAAAGCGCAATAGAAACCCAAAGTAGATTCATCATTGCAAAACCGGCAAAGGCTAGACGAAACAACAGTGCGCGATTTTGTTTTTTCAGCGAACCTTCCGCCGCTTCTGGATCATAAGGAATTGCGCGATAACCGATATCTGCAAGACGTTGCAGAATCTGAGAGAGTGAAATACGTCGATTGTCCCAGCGTAAATGCAGGCGGCGACCACTCAAATTAACATTAGCAGCAAGCACACCGTCTATGGGGATCAGACTGCGCTCGATTAACCAGACACAGGCGGCGCAGTGAATACCTTCAACCAGCAGATGTATGTCGCGCTGCTCGGCAAGTTCTGAAACAAACTCGGCCTGCACTTCATCAATGTCATAAAGTGTTAAATCATTTGGAGGTTCAGGGGGAGGGGCAAGTAAACTGCCTTCGGGAGTGCGCTGATAGAATCCCTCAAGGCCGGCAGCATAAATTGCTGTACAAACAGACTCACAACCCGGACAACAAAAATATCGATCATCGCCATCAATTTTCGCAACGAAACTATTGTTGTCCGGCAATGGCAGACCGCAATGAAAACAGTCTGAAGCCGCCTGCGTTTCATCACTCATGGCGAAGCCTGTCTAAATAGCTGTTCCAAATACCTGCCCGGTTAGAGCCGTTCGTCCTGAGCCTGTCGAAGGATGAATAGCTTTAAACATTGGAATTTTAGTCTTTACGTTCATGGTTCAACCCTTCGTCAGGCTCAGGACTTCACCACGAACGTAATACTTTGTAGTGGACGGGAATTTGGAACACTTATTTAGTTGGCTTTGACCGATATGCGCTGCTCAGTCAGTTCATAAGTTTCACCCGCCTGCGTAACCTTAAGTTTCAACTCCCAGACGCCTTTGAGAGGAAACCTTCCGGATGCCTGGTATTGCCCCGGTGCAAATCTCTGCATTTCCAGGTTGAAATCCGCCTCGGCGTCAGACGGTCGATAAGCCAGCACTTCAACATCAAGTCCATCTACTGCAACACCCTGTCTATCTACAATATTAAATCGCAGCGTATGTGTCTGCCCAAGAATAATATCTTCCGGCACATCGAGTTTAAAATTCCAGCCCAGCGCATGCCGCGCTGCCTGATTTTTTAGAAAGTTCAGCTCGTGATCGCGACCCTTTTCATAATAATTCTCTTCCACCAGACCTGAGTTTGTCACCACCGCCATGCTTATCATCGTGACATTAACCAGTAACACAATTATCACTAATGATATCCAGCCCAGAACCCAGGGGTTACGCATAGCCTGTTTATTCGATTGCGATATAAACTTGCTGTTCATCGTCTTTGCATCTGTCATTATTACCTTCCCACCCGCTTTATTCCGGGCCAAAAAACATACTTTCGTATTTTGCTACTGCAGCTTTATCCGACATTTTTGCGGTAAAAATTATCGGTATACGTGACTCTTTTAAGCTTTCTTTTGGAATCTTGATGTAAACAGTGTGTGGCGTCACTCCGCCCTTGTGTAAAATCAGAGGTTTATCTATCCCTTTCACTTGCATATCCTTCGGGCCCTGCACAGATAAACTAACTTCTGCGTCTCTATCCGTCTTGTTCAACAGCTTGAGAACATACTTGTTCTGAATGGTATTATCACTTTGCAAAACAAACAAAGGCTGCCGTTCATGTAATACTTTGAGTTCCAGTGAACCAAGATGGGTCAGACCATAAAGTATGCCTGAAATTGCTATCAACATGATAGCGAAATAAACCAGCACCCGGGGACGTTTATACAACGGAATTTCAGGCTTACCCAGCATATCATCCAGAGATGCATAGCGAATCAACCCACGCGGCTTGCCAATTTTATCCATCACCGTATCACAGGCATCCAGACAAAGACCACAGGTAATACATCCCTCCTGCTGGCCTTCACGAATATCCACTCCGGTCGGGCAAACTGCGACGCACTGATTGCACATGATGCAGTCGCCTTGATCATCCGGCACGCCGCCCTTTTTCAAACGACCGCGCGGTTCACCCCGTTTGAAATCATAGGTTGGTAAAATGGTTTCGCTGTCATACATGACGCCTTGAATACGCGCATAAGGACAAAGCCAGAAACACACTTGCTCGCGCATGAAACCGGCAAGAATAAAGGTGCCCGCTGTAAACAGAGCAATCGCCACCAGCTCAACAGTCGATATCTGCAGACTGAACAAATCCAGCCATAGTTGTCGGGCATCGGTAAACCAGGCGACAAAGCTGATGCCGGTAAACATTGAAATAAGCAACCAGAAAAACCATTTACTTAAGCGCAGACGTAATTTTTTCAGCGTCCAGGGCGCCTTATCCAGTTTGTGCCGCGCGGCAGGTTTGCCTTCCAGTTTTTCTTCAATCCAGGTAAACGCATCGGTCCAGATTGTCTGGAAACAGAAATAACCGCAGAACGCGCGGCCAATCGTTGACGTTACCGCCGCCAGCAAAATTGCAAAAAACAGCAACACCAGAGATAGAATCCAGACATCCTGAGGTAAAATCGTAATATCAAAAAAGTGGAACTGGCGATGAGGGATATCAAACAAAATCGCCTGGCGATCGCCATAGCGTAAATAAGGGCCGAAAAAATAAACCAGCCAGACCAGTGAGGTGAAATATTTGAGGGTGCGAAAGCGCCCCGGCATACGCTTGGCGTGGATAGTCTCCTCGCCGGTATTAACATGCCATGCGCCAAGTTCTTCATAGATGGTGCTTTCTGCACCGCGCTCTTCTTTACTCAAAATTGCTCCCCTACGCGCGCCAAATATGGCAAGCCAGAATCACGAAAAAAAACGGGTGAATTTTTCAACCAGTCAAATGGCATTGCGCTGATGTTTCTGCAGGTGACGACCCCTGAATGAAGGGGTGTGCGAATATGGAGTTTACCACAGTCCGATTAAAAGGCAGAGATGACGTTTCTGCCTTTTATTGCTCATACGCCTAATTTTCGGACTTGTCTGAATTAATCAACTTCAGAATGCGAATAGCTAAAAAAATGATAATAAGTACGGCGCCGCTAACCGCCAATATAGCGCCAATTGCAACTGCATCCATTTTTATACCCTCCAAAAAATAAGACTATGGGTAATTAAGCCTGTTCACTCTAAAAGGGGATCAGAAGACCGCATGAACATTTGCCCATGCGGTCAACATGGCCTTAATTATTGACCACCACCCAGCTTGTACACATAGACCGCCAGTTTCTTAATATCAGTATCAGACAGTTTACCGCCACCAAACTTGGGCATCTCGGCATCACGGGTCTTTGGATCAGACGGATCGTTGACGCCGTGCTTGATGGTATAGGCCACACTTTCCTTGCTGCCCGGCGCGAAACGCCAGATACCGTCCATCAGGTTGGCTGAACCCAGCGCCTGCATGCCGGTGCCGGTCGGGGTGTGACAACCCACGCAACCCTTCTCCATGTACAGAGGCTCTTCAATAACCTTGCCGGCGACAATCGCACTGGCCAGCTTATCGATTTCCACATCAGTGAGCTGGGAGCCGCCCATTTTCGGCATCATACCGCGGCGACCGTTGGTAATTGTTTGCTCGATAGTTTCGATACTGCCGCCATAAAGCCAGTCATCATCGGCCAGCACCGGAAAACCCGGGTTGCCGGAACCACCGGCGCCATGACAGGCCGCACAGTTGTCACCGAACAGCACCTTGGCGGAACGCACTGCGTATTCACTCAGCTCGTCATCAGCCAGAATCGCGGCCACCGACATACCCGGCAGCTTGCTTTCATATTTGGCGCGCACGGATTCAATTTCCTTCATATCCTGTTTATATTCCTTAATTGCCGTCCAGCCGGTCAAACCTTTGAAATGGCTGTTAAGCAAAGGCCAGGATGGATAAATCAGGGTATAAACGACAACAAAGATCCAGCTTGCATGAAAGCCGATCCACCACCATTTCGGTGGCTGGTTTAATAACTCACCCAGTGTCTCATCCCACACATGCCCAGTTGTCTGCACATCGTATGGATTATTCTTTTCACTCATTTCTTTACCTCCGCATCAAAACGGTCATCATCATTGAGGATATGGCGTTGTGCTTCCAGCCGCTCCTTATTTTTAGGATGGAAAACCAGTACATAGGCGACAAGCATCAGCACAAATATACTCACCGTCATGATCATGCCGATCCAGTCGTGCAGGGTCATGGCCGCCCAGTCCGTACTAAAATATTCCTTCAGGCTATTCACGATAGTCAACGCTGTTATCAAAGCGAACCATGGTGCCCAATACCTGTAGATAGGCGACTACCGCTTCCATTTCGGTTTTGCCGTTGACGCTGGCGGCGGCGCTGGCAAAATCTTCATCGGTATAAGGCACACCCACCATCTTCATGGCTTTCATGGTGGCGACCGTTTCATCTGCATCAACCGTGTTTTTATCCAGCCAGGGATAGTTCGGCATAACCGACTCAGGCACGACTGAACGCGGTGCGCGCAGATGACGCACATGCCAGGCATCGGAGTATTTTCCGCCAACACGCGCCAGATCCGGCCCGGTGCGTTTGGAACCCCACTGGAAGGGGTGATCATACATCGACTCAGAAGCCAATGAATAATGCCCATAACGTTCCTTCTCATCACGGAAAGGACGAATCATCTGCGAGTGGCACAGATAACAGCCTTCACGAATGAAAACCATGCGCCCCATCAGCTCCAGTGGCTTGTAAGGACGCACGCCGTCACCGGCTTTCCAGTCATCCAGACTCTGACCCGCCTTGCGCTGCCAGAGAATTTCCGGGTGTTTGTTATGCTCCATCGTATCGTCAAGATAGAACAGGGGAACAATTTCCACCAGCCCACCCACAGACAACAGAACCATGAGCATGAGCAACATGACAATGCCGCTGCGCTCGACCTTGTCCTGCAGTTTTGTTGAATAAATTTTATCTGCCATTGTTCTTGACTCCTTAATCAGGCGTTAGCCGTTGCTGCAGTAACAGCGGGCCGTGAGCTTGCAGTGCGAATGGTCATGACTACGTTATAAAGCATAACTGCGCCACCCGCCCAGTAGATCAATCCACCAATTGCACGCATCGCATAATAAGGATGCATAGCGGCAACCGATTCTGCGAAGGTGTAGGTCAGCGTGCCGAAGGCGTCATAGTCACGCCACATCAGACCCTGCATGATGCCGGATACCCACATGGCGGTGATGTAGATCACGGTGCCGATGGTCGCCATCCAGAAGTGCATATTTACCAGACTGGAAGAATACATGCGTGTATTCCACAGACGCTCGACCATATGATAGAGCCCGCCGGCGGCAACCATCGCCACCCAGCCCAATGCGCCGGAGTGCACATGCCCAATCGTCCAGTCGGTGTAATGAGACAGGGCATTCACGGTCTTCACTGACATGACCGGACCTTCAAATACAGACATGGCGTAGAAAGCCAGTGACATGATCAGGAAGCGTAAAATGTAATCGGTGCGCAACTTATCCCATGCGCCGGAGAGGGTCATCATACCGTTGACCGCGCCGCCCCAGGAAGGAATGATCATGGCCAGCGATACCGCCGCACCCAGTGAACCGGTCCAGTCCGGCAGTGCGGTGTATTGCAGATGGTGAGCGCCCAGCCAGACGTAACCGAACATCAGCGCCCAGAAGTGGATCACCGACAGGCGGTAGGAGAACACCGGGCGGTTGGCCTGCTTGGGCACGAAGTAGTACATGATGCCGAGGAAGCCCGCCGTCAGGTAGAAGCCCACTGCATTATGTCCCCACCACCATTGAATCATGGCGTCCTGCACTCCGGAGAACACCGAGTAGGACTTGAACAGACCCACCGGAATCGCCAGACTGTTCACTACGTGCAGGTAGGTGATCATCACCATCATGCCGAGGAAGAACCAGTTGGACACATAGATATGGGAGGTCTTGCGCTTCATCATGGTCATGAAGAAGTTAATTGAATAGGCCAACCAGACCACGGCAATGGCCAGATCGATAGGCCATTCCAGCTCGGCGTATTCCTTCCCCTGGGTAATACCCAGCGGCAGAGTAATCACCGCAGCCACAATGATCAGGTTCCAGCCCCAGAATGTAAACCAGGCCAGACCATTGCTCCACAGTGGCACACCGCAAGTGCGCTGCACTGAATAAAATGCCGTCGCCATGAGCGTACACCCGCCAAAAGCGAAAATAACGGCGTTGGTGTGCAGGGGACGAAGTCGACCAAAGGTGAGTTCGGCAATATCAAAGTTCAAAACCGGCCAGGCCAGTTCTGATGCGATATAAACCCCAACCAGGGTGCCGACCACCAGATAGATCACCGCAGCAACGGTAAACCACCGAACGACCTCAAAATTATATTTCTCTTCTACTTGTGCTGTTGCCACGAGTAGTCTCCTCTATGTGTTGACAAAATTAATGTCGTTGCTAACGAATAAATATGCTGGAATAAACCGCGTTGACTGTGTTAGCAATAATCCGGTGAAACACCAAGACATTGACATACTTGTTCAGCTATATGATTTACGGTTTATTATTATTTGAAAAACAGATTTATTTGCAGCAACAGGCCACCCTCTGGCCTTTATGAATCCTCGACAAGGAATTCCTTTACAGTATACCCGAATTTTGGAGCCTGTCCAAAAAGTACAGATAAATAATGGAGGTAAATTATGTCTGGTCTAGTTCCAGAACTGCAGACTGACACCACATAAATACCAGAGCATCTGTATCAGTCATTAATGCGCAAATACCCTACTATACTAGTCTATAATTGAGTTCCCGCCAGGGTGATATCCAGCGCTGTCTCTATTCCCGCTGCCTGCTCCAGCGTCGCCAGCAAAGGCGCTTCGATATGCTGCTGAAGGGTTTCGATATTCTCATTCACACAGGGATAGTTTCCCTGCAACTTGTTGGCGATCCAGCCCTGTAAATGCAGTCCGCTCTGTTCGATTGCCGCGACGCTTAAAAGCGCATGATTAATGCAACCCAGACGCATGCCCACCACCAGTAAAACCGGCAGCGCCAACATCGTTGCCAGATCGGCCAGGGTTTGTTGCGCATTCAGGGGAACCAGCCAGCCGCCTACGCCTTCGACCAGCACAAAGTCTGACAATTCTGACAGTGATTGATATGACTGCCGTATAATTTCAAAATCAATTTCGACTCCCGCGCGTTCGGCGGCGATATGCGGCGCGATGGCCTCGGCAAAAACATAGGGATTAACCTGCGCATAAGACGCATCCACACTTGCGGCCTGCTGCAGGCGCAGGGCGTCGTCATTGACATAG
Organism: Gammaproteobacteria bacterium; assembly: GCA_015491815.1. GTDB lineage: Bacteria > Pseudomonadota > Gammaproteobacteria > UBA6429 > Thiohalophilaceae > JAADGZ01. Next base: position 9,455 of record WFVC01000161.1, read on the forward strand.
CGACCCTTTATTTTTTCCGCGCCGCTGGCGACCGGCTTCATTGCCGTCGTCCTCAAACCCTGCCGCCTGAGCATTTCAAGCAAGCGGCAACTGACATAGGTTTTACCCACTTCAGTGTCGGTGCCGGTAACGAAAACCCCCCTGGTTATTTGCATCTGTTACTTCCCCTTTGCATATTTCATATAAACACAGAGAACACTGAGGCGAAAAGATATGTGTTGAATTTCTGCTTCCTGTGATCTTGTATAAGAAAAAGGCAGAATAATGCCTGACATAAAAACTCCGCGTCTTTGCGCCTCAGCGTTCTCTGCGTTATTTAATCTCATCCGGAGAAATGTACATCTCAATCACCTGATTATTTTTGCCCGGTGCGTTTTCACTGCGCCATGCCAGTCCGTAAATCACTTCATGACTAACCGGTAAACGACCCTGTTGCCGATAATCCTCATAAGCCTGTTGCAACTGTTGCAGGCGTCCCTTACCGGTCAGACCCCGGGCGCGGCCACGCGTGACATTGTGCGCGCCGATTTGTTTTAGATCCTGCATGATGCTGCGCACATCGTCATAAGTCACGGTAATCATTTCCATGTCCACAACCGGATCAGAAAAACCCGACTGCAACAGCGCATCCCCTACATCATGCATATCCACAAACTGATTGACATGGGTATGAGCATCGACCTTTGCCCAGCAGTGTCGCAATTCTTTTAAGGTATCGGGACCAAAATTGGTGAACAGCAACATGCCGCCCGGTTTTAACAGCCGCTGGCATTCACTGAACACCGCCAGCAGATCCGGACACCATTGCAGCGTAAGGTTGGAGACGATCATATCCATACTCTCACTGGCGTAAGGCAGGGCGTTTACGTCCGCACAGACAAAATGATCGCGCCGTTTCAGGCGTCGCAACCAGCCGATTTTTTTTCGCGCCTGTTGCAACATCCCCTCGGCAAGATCCAGCGCATGAACCTCCGCATCCGGGTATCGTTGAATCAGCGCCTGCTGGCAATAACCGGTGCCCGCGCCCAGATCAAGAATACGCTTCGGACTAAAGCGAATATAATCCAGTCGTTCGAGTAAGCGATCCCCGACCTCCCGTTGCAACACCGCCGCTTCATCATAAGCGCCGGCCGCCTGTTCAAAACTGCGGCGCACCTGTGCGCTGTCCAGCGCGGTTTCATCTTGCAGCTTTTCAGGCATCAAGAAAGCCTGTTAATATTTTTTGAAAGGACTCGGCATGCGAAATAAACGGCGCATGGCCCGCGCCTTTTATAATCGCGACCTGCGCCTGTGCAAATTCACCGGCAATGCGCTGCAGCGCCGCAGCCGGGGTCAGACTGTCATACTCCCCGCCAATCAATTGAACCGGACAGCTTATCCGCCCGGCCTGCCCGCGAAGATCATCGTTTAACAAAATTTTCAATCCTTCATTCAGGCTTGTTATGTCCGCTTCACCACGCGCGAATAGCTGTTCACGCAAGGCGCGCAGGCCTTCCCGCGCATGAGCGTCGCCCTTAAACTGCAGGGCAAGAAAACGCGATAAGGTGCTGCGGTAATCTTTGCGCAACTGCGCCGCAAATAATGTCAGCACATCGGCCTCCATGGCATACGGCCAGTCTTCCGCTTTACAAAAACGCAGACTCGATGACACCAGCACCAGTTTATCCCGCCTGTGCGGATGCAGGGCAGCCAGATTGGCCGCCAGCATCCCGCCCAGTGACCAGCCCAGCCAGCAGGCGGGTCCATGCAGATGCGTATCGGCATAACGGGAAAGCGCCCCGGTGACGCTCGCGAGAGTAAATCCTTCGGCCAATGCCGCGCTGTGTCCATGCCCTGGCAAATCGACAATGTGCAGGCGAAAGTTTTGTTCCAGTGCGCGTAACAACGATGCCGGCCAGATACCGCCATGCATGGCCCAGCCGTGCACCAGCACGAGATCGGTTCCCTGCCCTCGCTGTTCGACATACAGGGAATCAGTCATCGAGCGAATTCCTGTTGACTAATTTATCCAGCGCCTCCAGCAGACGATCGAGATCCGCCTGTTCATGCTCGGCGCAAAGCGTGATCCGCAATCGCGCCTGATCTTTGGGCACGGTTGGCGGACGGATCGCGCTGATCAAAAAACCCTGTTCATCCAGTTTCTGACTCAGACGCACCGCCTTCTCACTGCCGCCCAGCAACAGAGGTTGAATGGCCGTATCGGAAGGCATAAGAGGTAGTTGTAATTGCGCCGCCGCCTGCTTCCAGTAAGCCACCCGTTTGGCCAGCGTCTCCCGTCGCCAGCTTTCTGTTTGCAACAACTGCAAACTGCTTCGCGTCGCCGCCGCGACCGCCGGTGGCAGGGCGGTGGTATACACATAACTGCGCGCCTGATTGATCAGCGCTTCAATCAACAGCTCATCGCCTGCGACAAAAGCGCCAAAGGTTCCCAGCGCCTTGCCCAGCGTGCCCATCAATACCGGCGCCGCCTGCGCATCCAGTCCGGCCTGCTCCAAGGTACCGGCGCCGTGTTGACCCAGCACTCCCAGTCCATGCGCATCGTCAATCATCAATAGCGCATCATATTTATCTGCGAGTTGCGCCATCTCGACGACGGGCGCAAGATCGCCATCCATGCTGAACACGCCGTCACTGACGATCAGTTTTTCTCCTTTGCTACATTGCCCCAGTTTTTCCGCTAATGCGGTCATATCACTATGCGCATAACGCTGCATACGCGCGCGCGATAAAATTCCGGCATCGATTAAGGACGCATGATTAAGCCTGTCAGCAAACAAGGTATCGCCGCGTTCAAGCAGGGTGGCGATCACGCCAAGGTTGGCCATGTAGCCGGTCGAAAATAACAGCGCCCGCTGCCTGCCGGTAAACGCCGCCAGTTCTTCTTCCAGCGCATGATGCTCAAAAGAATGACCGTTGATCAAATGCGCCGAACCGCTGCCGACGCCATAACGATCCACCGCCTGCTGAAAACTTTTTTTCAGCGCGGGATGACTGGCCAGCCCAAGATAATCATTGCTGCAAAAATTCAGATAGTCACGTCCATTAATGGAAACTTTGACGCCCTGTGGCGAGGACATGATTCGACGGCGGCGATAACAATGCGCCTGTTCGCGTTCAGCTAATTGTTGTTTGAGTCGTTCGAATAACACGGTTTGATTTTTTACCGTTATGCCGTGCGGATGAATCCGCAGCGACAGGAAATCTGATCTGCAATCATTAAACCGCGCGAATGCCGAGACGTTCGAATAATTGCATATCAGTATCCGCCGCAGGATTTGAGGTGGTCAGCAATTTTTCACCATAAAAAATGGAATTCGCGCCGGCAAGAAAACACAGCGCCTGCATCTCATCGCTCATGGACTCCCGACCGGCGGACAGGCGCACCTGTGAACGCGGCATCAGAATGCGCGCCACCGCAATACTGCGCACAAATTCAAGATGATCCAGATCCGGCGCATTTTCCAGCGGCGTGCCTTCAACCTTGATCAATAAATTGATCGGTACGCTCTCAGGATGCGTTTCCTGATTCGCCAGTTGTTGCAACAGGCGCACCCGATCGCGGCGGGACTCTCCCATGCCCAGAATCCCGCCGCTGCAAACTTTGATGTTGGCGTCACGCACATGCTGCAGGGTATCGAGCCGATCCTGATAGGTGCGGGTGCTAATGACTTCACCATAGTATTCCGGCGAGGTATCAAGATTGTGGTTGTAATAATCCAGACCCGCCTGCTTCAGCTCATGGGTCTGCTCGGGCGTAAGCATGCCCAGGGTCATACAGGTGTCCATGTCCAGCGCTTTCACCGCCCTGACCATTTCCAGCACCGGTTGCAGATCCCGATCTTTTGGGGAGCGCCAGGCCGCGCCCATGCAGAATCGGCTCGCGCCTTTGGCTTTGGCGGCTTTCGCCGCCTCAATCACCTCATCCAGCGGCAACAGGGGTTCGGATTCCAGCTCCGCATCGTGGTGGGCGCTTTGCGGGCAATAACCACAGTCCTCGGAACAACGTCCAGTCTTGATGCTCAATAGCGAGCTGATCTGCACCTCGTTGGGATTAAAATGCCGGCGATGAATGGTTTGCGCCTGAAACAGGAGATCGTTGAAAGGCAGCGTGAACAGGGTCGCGATTTCCTTTTCCCGCCAGTCATGGCGCAATTCATCGGGGATTGAAAGGTGAGAGATGCTGGATTCCATTATGATTTACCGGGTTATATACTGAAACGGGAAACGCGAATTCTAGACACTCGCGCCCATGTGTCAACTGACAGGGAGGTCAGAAGTGAACAAATGGATAAACTTTAACCGATACTCTATTTTTCCCTGCCTGCTCTGTGGCATGGCGGAATCAAACCATCTCGGCATCTGCAATGCCTGCGAACAGGCCTTGCCGCACAACCTTTCCGCCTGCCGGCGCTGCGCCCTGCCGATTCCGGCCGGCAGTCATGTCCGGCTCTGCGGACAGTGTCTGGATTCAGCGCCCCCCGGCCATCGCGCCTGTGTGCCTTATCTGTATGCCGCCCCGCTTGATGCCCTGCTCACCGGCCTGAAATTCCGCCAGCAATTGTACTACGCCCGTTTGCTCGGCGGCCTGCTTGCCCGGCATCTGCAGGAAAATTTAACGCCGTATCCCGAATGCATCGTGCCCGTGCCCCTGCACCCTTCCCGCCTGCGTCAACGGGGCTATAATCAGGCGCTGGAACTGGCCCGCCCAGTAGCCCGCATTCTCGGCATTAAACTGGAAAAAAATCTGGTGCGGCGGATTCGCCGGACTCGACCGCAAACCGAATTGAAACAGGCCGCCCGGGCGGCGAATCTACGTCATGCCTTTCAAATTAGCCGTCCCCCGGACTACCGCCATATTGCAATTATCGATGATGTGATCACCAGTGGACACACGGTCAACACACTGGCGCAGGCATTTCACAAGGTGGGGGTAAAGAAGGTCGAGGTCTGGGCGATTGCCCGCGCCGGCCTGCATCTGCCTGCTCAGACATAATCCGGGCCGACGCCGGTATTACAAAAAGCAATATTTAAGGAAGCTCTGATTAATTCCGCCGTTCGTGGTGAAGTCCTGAGCCTGACGAAAGGTCGAACCATGAACGCTAAGCATTGTAAAATCATAATGTTAGCTGGTTCACCCTTCGACAGGCTCAGGGCGAACGGAATTAATCAGAGCTTCCTTAAAACCTCAGGCGCAGATCCAGAAATAATCCCTTTGAATCCGGCGCGCGTTGGAGCTGGTTCAGTTGATCGTTGGCATATTGCTGATGCTGCCAGCCACCTTCCAGTCCCAGACCACCCGCCCACTCATAAGAGAGCCGGGCTTTGTAATCAAAGCTGGGATTGATCAGGGAATCAGAGTGACGCCCGATAAAGCCGGCGGACAATCCCTTGAAGGGCAGATCAAACAGAGCCGCAGCATAAAACATGGGCACCGCTTCGCGGAAATTATGCCGCTGTTGCGAACCTGCCGTGTAGGACACCGCCTGACCATCGATAACCCGAATATTAAGGCCTAAATTGAAATTCATGCCTTTTTTCACTACCGGATATAACAACGCCGCATCGTACTGGCGCAGGCCTGTTGCTTCCGCCGCCAAACTGCTTTCCGCATTCATACTGTCAAAATGAGGCTGCAGTAAGTCATCACTCACATTCCATCGACCACCAACATGACCGCTGCTCAGTTGAAAGCGCAGAGGCAATGTCTGACTGTCATCCGCCGATGTTTTCGCGCCCCCCGACACAGACGAATAGCTTATCCCGGATAAGGGATCCGCTATTACCGTCACATTGGCAAACAACGCAATAAGCGCAATCGTCAACAAGCGAAACATTATTTTTTCTACCTGGCTCACATTCACTTTTTGTTTTTCTGCTGAAAGCATCCCCGACGAGTACGAGGGACAGGAATTATAGTCCAGCCTGTTATAGACAGCTATGTACTGAGTCAACAATTTTACATTTATATGCTGTTCAGCAAGCTGAATCTATGCAATTAGTCATAATTTTAATAATTTGTGCTATGCATCGTGGATTACTCCGCATAAAATCCTCAACATAAGATTTTGATTATGTACCAGGGGGAACAAATAATGAATAAATATGGACTACTACTCACCGGCGTATTGGGACTGGCAAGTTATCAGGCCAGCGCTATCAGCATCGTTTTCGATTACAGCTACGACAGCAGTGGCTTCTTCGCTGATGCGCAGCGCCGCAGTCTGCTGGAAGCCGCCGGTACGGCGTTAGGCTCCCGTCTGCAGGATAATCTGGGCGCCATTACCTCTGATAGCGTCAACAGTTTTGACGTCAGCTTCAGTAATCCGGGAACAGGCGCCAGCACCTCCATCAACAATTACAGCATCGTTGAAAATACACTGGTGATTTATACCGGCGGCCGGGATCTGGGTTCAACACTGGGCGTTGGCGGCTATGGCGGTTATTCCGCCAGCGGCTATTCCAGCTTCTTTGATACGCTTAATCGCGGTCAGACGGGCGTTGACGCCACCCCGCCTACCGACTTTGCCCCCTGGGGAGGCAGCATCAGTTTTAACACCACCGCCAACTGGTATTTTGATTCAGATCTGTCCACCGATGCGGATATCGTCGGCAATGATTTCTACTCGGTTGCCCTGCATGAGCTGGGACATGTACTGGGACTGGGCACGGCCGACTCATGGAATACCTGGGTGAACAATACCGATGGCAGCTTTATCGGCAATAACAGCCTGCTGGCATTCGGCGGCGCCGTTCCGTTAAACAGCGGCCTGAGTCACTGGGCTGAAAACACCATGAGCACGGTCAATGGGGTTGCGCAGGAAGCCGCCATGGATCCCAACCTGACTACCGGCACGCGCAAGTTCTTCACCGAACTGGATTATGCCGCATTACGCGATACCGGCTGGGAAGTCTCCGCGGTGCCGGTTCCGGCGGCGGTCTGGTTATTTGCCAGCGGTCTGCTTGGCCTGCTGCATTTTGGACGCAGCAAGCGCAAATAAACGTCCACTGAAAAATACGAGAAAAACCGGCAGCGCTTCCGCCGGTTTTTTTTCGCCTGTTGCTTTTCAATATCAAGCATGCCGATATCTTCAAGAAACCCGCAGTGAATGCGTTATAATCAAAGCTCTTAACGCCGCCGGTAAAACTTGATGGAACAACTTGCAACACTCGACTCAAAGCTCAAACCTTTTCTGCATCTGTTCAGTGGAAACCATTATCTTCAGGCATTGATTATTCTTATCTGCGGCTATCTTGTCGCCCGCGTTTTCAGATGGAGCCTTACCTCCATCATTTATAAATTAACCCACCGTTCACGCACCACTCTCGATGATCAATTCATTGAGCTTGTCCGTAATCCGGTGTTCTACAGTATTCTGATTATTGCGGCTTCCATCGCCGCCAGTCTTGTATTAGAAGGTCATCCTGAAACAATTATTCTGTCTTTATTGAAAACCGCTACGATCATTATCTGGTCGATGTTTATTTTACGTCTGACCCGCATGTTGCTGCGGGCCGCCAGTCAGACAGATGAGCGCTTTCATGTGATCAGTGGTCAGACTCTGCCGCTGTTTGAAAATCTGGCCATCATTATCATTGTCGCAATCGCCGTTTATTTTATGTTCGGCGCCTGGAATATCGACATGACCGCCTGGCTGGCCTCAGCGGGTATCGTCGGCATCGCCATCGGTTTTGCCTCAAAAGATACGCTGGCCAATTTATTTTCCGGGGTTTTTATTCTTGCCGATGCGCCCTATAAAATCGGCGACTACATCGTGCTGGAAAGTGGCGAGCGCGGCGAAGTTACTCACATTGGCATTCGCAGCACCCGCATTCTTACCCGCGACGATGTTGAAATCACCATTCCCAATTCCATCATGGGCAACACCCGCATCATTAATGAATCCGGCGGTCCCTATACCAAATACCGTATACGCCTAAAGGTTGGTGTCGCCTATGGCTCGGATATCGAGAAGGTAAAAACCGTTTTAATGAAAATTGCGCTGGAGAATGAAAATGTCTGTGAGATTCCCGAGCCACGGGTTCGCTTTCGCAGCTTTGGCGCATCGAGTCTGGATTTTGAACTGTTAAGCTGGGTGGATGAACCCATGCTGCGCGGACGCGTGCTGGATGCATTGAATACTGAAGTGTATCTACAGTTTCAGCAAAATGATATCGAGATACCCTTTAGTCAACAGGATATTTATATTAAATCATGGCCGCAGAAAACTGAGGCAAAGGAGGAATAAACAGAAGAAGCCCAACACCCTACTCATCCGGATAACCAATTTCTTTTAATGCCGCCAACCGGTTATCCGTGTACTGAATCATTTGCGCGGCGAGCGTGCCACTGGCGCGGGCTTTTTCATAGGCCTGACGCGCCGCTTCAGTGTCGCCCAGTTTTTCCAGTGAAATTCCCATGCCAATCCACCAGATCCCGACCATCGAATTTTGTTTGAGCATATTCTGATATAACGCGACCGCATTTTCATGCCGTCCCTGACGCTGATATAACGCCGCCAGCAGGGCATAATAATCCACATCCTGATTAATTTGCGGCAGGTTGCGCTCCAACACCGCAACAGCCTGATCCAGCGCGTCCTGCTCCAGCAATACCCGCGCATATAATTTTCGGAACAGACTGTAAGCGGGATTCAGCGCCACGCCCTGCTTCAGCAATTGCCCGGCCTCGACATAACGTCCGCTTTTGATATACAGCCCGGCCAGCATTTCTCTTGATTTAACATGCCCCGGCATTATCGCCAAAGCCTGACGGAAAAACTGTTCGCTCTGCTGCAGCTGTCCCTTGCGTAAAGCGCTATAAGCTTTTCGAAAAAACCTGTCGGTTCGCTGTTGTGGCGTCAGTGGCCGTCGCTGCTTTTCCATGCTGCCTGCATGGCTCGTTTCTGTTTCATCGGTCTCAACTGTTTTCGGCGCAGGCGCTGTCTTTTTTGCTGTTGCAGTTTTTTCAGGCGCAGAGCGCGTTTGCGCAGTCGGCTCATGTTCCACTTTCTTTTTCGATGCCGCATTATCAACGCCATCGTCTGCTCCCGGTTTCACCAGACCGACAATGGCGTTCTCCGCCGGCGGCGCGCTTGACGGCGATGCCGGCGGCGCATCCGATGGCCTGAAAGTCACGGTCGGCGCTGGCGCCGGTCGCCCGCCTATTGTCATAACCATCGGCCCGCCTCTTTCGATGATCCGATCCCAGACCAGAAAACCGATCAACAGAGAAAGAATGATCAACACCACGGCGAAGACATAAAGCACGAACGGGCTGCTTCCCCGGGCAACGGTATAACGCGGCGTGGTTAATATCGTCCCATCCGCTGAAGAAACCGGCCCTTCGCGCCGCTGTTCCAGATCTTTAAGCACCTGATTAATCAAACTCATCCTGCAATACCCTCAGGCGCTCTGCACCAGCGCGCCGGCCAGCGCCGCCAGCGTCAAACTCAATGCAACCCAGATCCCGCCCTGCATCAGATCTTTTAACTTTAACGGCTGCAGGTGCGGACGCAATTGCGCGTCTTCGGTGTCTTTTACCGCTACCTGCACATGCGCCGGCGTTACCATATGCTCGCCTTTGCCATAGCCTACCAGCATGGCTTTATGCGACAGAATATTGATCAGCCGGGGGATGCCGCGACTGGCTTTATAGAGATCATGCAGAGCAGGCGTGCTAAATAATTCGCCCCCCTGATAACCTGCCGTCATCAGGCGATGAGAAACATAGGAACTCATGCCCGTTTTATCGATCGGCGCCAATGTGTAGGAAAAAGTAATGCGCTGTTTCAGTTGCCGTATTTCCTCGCGATTGAGTTTGTCGTTTAGTTCCGGCTGGGCAAACAGCACCACCTGCAATAATTTACTTTTTTCTGTCTCCAGATTGGTCAGCAAGCGCAGGGACTCCAGTGTTTCAATCGGCATGGCCTGCGCCTCATCCATGCACAGCACGACCCGCTTGCCTTCCGCCATCGATTGAATCAGACGACCGCTAATCATTTTTAACAACTGGTGATGACCATAATGCCGATCAATATTGATACCCAGTTCTTCCGCAACTGCGGTTAACAGACCGTAAGGGGTGACCATCGGATTAGGAATATAGGCGGTAACAAAACCATCGTCTAAAATATTAAGTAATTTACGGCATAGCAGGGTTTTACCTGTTCCCACTTCCCCGGTGACCTTGATAAACCCTTCGCCGGTTTTTAACGCCACTAACAGGGTGTTCAGCGCATCGGCATAATGACCGTAAGAAAAAAAATAACCTGTGTCCGGCGTCAATGAAAACGGTGGCTCGGTTAAACCAAAATGTTCAAGATACATACTCGTGTCCTGCAAAATTGTTAGCGGCCATAGATGCTATTGAACCTCTGCTCAGAACGATCGATGGCGTCGGCCCATTGATCGTTGTTTTTAACCACAGTGGGTTTCAACAGGATGACCAGTTCGCTTTTCTTCTTCACCTTGCGCACATGTTTGAACAGACTGCCAATCAGGGGCAGATCGCTTAAAAAAGGCACCGAAGCATCTTCGTCTTTCAGACCATCCTGCATCAGTCCGCCAATCACCACCACCTGTCCGCTTTTTGCGCGAATGATGCTGTCCGATTCGCGAATCGTGCTTAAGGCCAGCGGCACGCTGAGGCTGGTGCTGCTGGAAAGGCCGATGTCTTTTACTTTTTCCACCACCTTGCTGACCGAGGGGTGGATATGCAGAATAATCTCATCGTCATTACTTATCTGTGGAACCACGTCCAGCGCCACCCCGGAAAAGAACGGGGTTAATTCGACATTGCTGGTCGTGCTGGAGGTGCCGGTGGCGATATTGGTATTGGACTGCACATCGGTAATGAAGAACTCGTCCTGACCGACCTTGATTACCGCTTTCTGGTTATTGATAGTCGACACCTTGGGACTGGACAACACCTGGGTATCACCCTGGGTCTGCAGCAGTTCAACGAAGGCGGAAAAATCACTGCCGATGTTCAGCGCAATGGAGAACATCCCACCCAACGCTTCGGTGGTCGAGCCCACCACCTGCGATAAACTATCCGGATTCAGATCACCCGTATTGCCCGCCGTTGAGGTCAGACCGTTACCGTCAAAAATACTGCCGCCACCAACCTGGTTTATCTGATAACGGTTTTTTGCCGTGGTCTTTAATGCTGACCAGTTGATCCCGGCCTGAAAGGCGTCACTGAGTTCCACTTCGACAATCTTGGCTTCGATGATGACCTGTCGTTGCACCACCTTCTGAGTCTTACTGAGAAATTTTTCCACCATGCGTAGCTCGCCCGGCATGCCACGCACCACCACAATGCCGGATTGCGGACTTACCACCGCGCTGCGACCTTCCTTGCCCCCCAGTAATACTTCGATGGTTTGTTGCAACTCTTTCCAGAAAGTCGATTCCGAACGGGTTTCAATTTCACTGCCTGATACCAGTGAACGATTGCGGCTGCTGGAATTTGATAAACCTGAACTGCTGAAACTGCCGCTTTGACTGGAACCACTGGTTCCCCGCCCGACATTGGGCGATTCAGTGACCTGACCGGAACTGACCCGCATCTGTGACTTGCCTTTGCGCTTGATATCCAGATAGTTGACGTTGAAGACCCGGGTGCTCAGGGTATTGGGGAAAACCTGATAGCCGGTTCTGGTTTTCTCAAAATCATAGCCATAAACGCTGCGCACCACATTCATCACTTCCGGCACGGTGACATTCTTCAAGTCAAGGGTGATGCGACCGCTGACTTTGGGATGCACAACCATATTATAAGGCGTGCCTTCCACCAGCCCCATGAAGAACTGTTTGACCCGCGCCCGGTTTACCTTGATATCAAAACGCGGTTCGGTATCCACCGGTTGATTACCCGGCATATCGAGATTGATGGCGGGCAATAAAGCATTTGCGATATTTTCATCAGATACCGGCGCTATTGGCATCTGTGCATTTTCAGCTGTACGCGCTTCGGCAAAGGTATCATTAATAATACTCATGGGTTTGGGCCGCTGCGCAGGCGTATTTGTCGCACAGGCCGTCAGCAGCATCGACGCCAGCAATGAAATAATAAAAGTGCCAATCCTGTTCATATCGTTTTACATGGCTCGCCATGTTTCTCCATCAATTTCGATCTGTTTAACAATCACTTTAACGCGCTGCTCTGCTTTTTTATCCGCGCCCTGAGCAGTCTTACGGAAAACACGCCATCAGCCCCCCGTAACTTCACCTGTTGCGGCAAAATCTCGACGACTTGCGCCCGGTTAATCCAGTCGCCCTTCTCCAGTCTGCGCCCATTGATAATCGCCAGACGCTGATCGGCATCGATACGGATCGCGCTCAAACGCCAGCCTTTTTTTGCTTTGGCGCTGACCCCGGGCGGCGCAAATTCCGGTGGGCGCATAGGATCATCAAGATTTTCCGCCTGTACACTGCCATGTGCGCTTAACAGTAATAAAATTAAAACCCACATGCGCATATCAAACGCCAATCCAGCCGGGCTTGAAACTCAGAGTATGTATCGTCATAACAATCTGCGCCTGCGGATATTTATCGATATTGACTTCAATGCTGTCCCAGTAAAAATTCCAGGGCAGGGTTTTCAGCAGCTTGAGATAGTTCAACATCTGTAAATAACTGCCGCGAAATTCAATTTGCAGGCCGTGCCGATACACCCCGACATCCATCGGTGCGGCTTCATTTTCGTTCTGCTCATCTTCTATTAACGGACGCACGGGTAAATTATTCAGTTTTTCCAGTTTCAGACGAGTGCTCTGGGTCAGCACCGCTTCCAGCACTTGCGCCATTTGCGCCGGCGCGACCAGTCCCTGCATTCGGGTTTGAAGTTGATCCTCTATCTGTCGTTTCTGTATTTTTAGGCGTTTAAGCAATTCCCGGTTTGCCGCATTGGGATCCTGCGCCAGCCGTTTTTGCAACAGACTAATTTGCTGTTCGCCGGCGCGCATCTGCATTTGCAGGCTGTCGCGCTGTTCGTTCAGGGTTTTGACCCTCAGCATCTGCGGTTCGAGCAAAAACAGATAAAAGACCGTGATCAGCGCCACCAGCAACAGCCCGCTCACCGCCACCTGTTCCCGGGGCGCGAGCGCATCGAAACGCGCCAGATAGGGTTTTATCCATGCGCCGTTCATCATCCGCCTCCATTGGATGCATACGTCTGCCGCGTTTTCGAATGGCTGATGTCCTCGCCGACGCCCTGCAGTTCGAACACCATTCGCCCCGCCCGCTTCTCATCCCGCGACATCGACAGTGTTTCAAATACCTTGCCGGTGAAAATATGTTCGCTGGACAGACGCTGCAAATAGCGAGGTAATAATTCCGCCTTTAGCATCCCACCCTTCATACCTAACGTCTCACCACCATGACTGATCCTGATTTGCGTCAGCCACAGACCATCAATACGCTGGCGCGCCAGCCCGCTTATATGTTCGGAAAAGCCATCTATGTTGCCGAAGCGCTGCTGCCCCAGCACTTTCATGACTTTCTGCCGGTTGCTGATATCAAGCATCAGGGCATCCACCTGCATCTGTAATGTCTCGTCTTTCTTGCGCGCCTGAATCTGCTGCTGCAGGTTTTCAAGCTGCGCCATTTTTTGTTTCTGCTCGGCCTGCACCGCTTCCAGTTGTTCTTTTGCTCGCCCCGCCTGCAGGCCATATATCAGGCTCAATACCAGCATCACGCCGGCGACGCCCGCCAGACTCACAAGCAACTTCTGCGCCGACCAACGCGTCTTCGGTTTGCGCAGGCTCGAACAATAAAGATTGATCTGTTGCATCGCCATTATTCCGAACGCAGCGCCGCGCCTATCGCATAAAAAGCCCGCGCCTGCATAGCGGCATCCATCGGCTCTGGCATCTCAATCACTTCAGCCAGATCCAGCATCCTGACTTTCAGTCCCAGGCTGCTGTGAATATGTTCCAGCAATTCGGGGATCGGCTGCGCCAGTGGTGCGATGACCAAATGTTTGATCGGGGGTTTGCCAAAGTGGCTTTCGTAATAATCCAGAGACCGCTGGATTTCCAGCGCCACCGATTCCAGCGCCTCGCCCGGCAACGCGCTTAATGACATCGCATTATCATTCACTGTCATCGCCGAGTTTGCCACGCTCGCCAGCGCCTGCACGCCACTGTCCAGTTCGCGCGCCAGATACAGAACAGACTGATGGGTCAGGGTCAACAATCCACGTTGTTCCTGCAAACAGAGCAGGGCCACCCCTGACTCATCTTCCGGCAAATAATGGGCGATATTGCGCTGCACCAGTTCAGGAATATCGATATAGCGCAGATTCATACCCGCCGGCTCAACCTGCTCAATGCACTGCCGCACCCGATCCTCATGGGCGCTTACCGCATACACCTGGGGCATGCGTCCCTGTTCCTTCAGGCCGGGGATCTCAAACACATCAACAACGGCCTGCTCAACGTCATAATCCAGTGAATCTTTTATTTTCCAGCGCACCGCGTCCCGCATTTCCTCCTCGGGCACCTGCGGCGCTTCCAGCAACTGCAGGCTAAATTCTCCCGGCGCCATCACTTCAGAGAGCGGTTGATCATCCAGTTTATGCGCCTCACACACCGCCACCAGCTCATCCGCCGCCACCGGCTTCAGCAGTTTCAATACCGGTTTGGCTGCATCATTGTGCTGAATCTGCGCCAGCATGAAACCCTCGCTGCCGCAGCTCATGCCGAGCAGGCTATTGGCTTTCGCTTTCTTTTTTAAAAATGAAAACAGGGTTGCTCTCCCGATAACGAGATTGACTTTATGGGCAATGCAAAACTAGCAATCCCCATACCAGCAAAGGAGTTATCGGCGGCTTATCAGAAAAGGTTTACAAATATCTCGTAAAAGATTGAAATATATGTTTAAAAAATAACCATTATTAGAAGCGGGGGAAGAAAAATCGCGCGCAGGATGCCCGGATCGGCAATCACAGATCCCCATCTGCGGCAAGGTTTAGTAGTAACTCAGGAAAAAACCGGCAAATACGGCAAATCCCAGCCAGTTGTTATTCAGAAAGGCTTTGAAACAGGCCGCCGGTTCGCGGTCGCGGATCAGGTATTGCTGGTATGCGGACAAACCAAGCACCACAACCAGCGCCATAAAATAGACGCCCGGCAATTCAAGTTGCCGACCCAGCAGCACCAGCGCCAGCAGCATCAGCCCCTGCAGAATGCCGATAATGATCCGATCGGCATCGGCAAACAGCACCGCCGTTGATTTGACCCCGGCCTTAAGATCATCCTCCCGATCCACCATTGCGTACATGGTGTCGTAAATCACCGACCAGAGCACATTGATCACATAAAGCAACCAGGCGACGCGCGGCACCTCGCCGGTCTGCGCGGCAAAGGCCATCGGGATCGACCAGCCAAACGCCATCCCCAGCACCACTTGCGGCAGATGGGTATAACGTTTCATAAAGGGATACACCGCCGCCAGCGCCAGCGCGCCAAAGGCCAGATAAATGGTCAGGCGGTTCATCGTCAGCACCAGCAGAAAGGCCAGCAGGCATAATGCCGAAAATAACAACAGGGCTTCTTTGGGACTCACCTTGCCACTGGCAATGGGGCGATCCCGGGTGCGGCTGACCTGTGGGTCGAAATGGCGATCGGCAAAATCATTAATCACGCAGCCGGCCGAGCGCATCAGCACTACGCCCAGCACAAACACCAGCAGCACCGGCCAGTCCGGCCAGCCCTGCGCCGCCACCCACAGCGCCCAGCCGGTCGGCCAGAGCAGGAGTAAAATGCCAATCGGACGATGCAGGCGGGTGAGATAGTAATACTGGATCGCGCGTTCGCGCACATGCGCCCAGTCGATAGCCTGCCAGAGTTCTTTCATGCAGCGAATTCTGCTACCTCGCCCGGCGCATTGCAATCACTGATCCCAGGCAGGAATACTTCATTCACCAGCAAGGGCTTGGCCGACAGATAAAACACCGAGCGCCGTCCCCAGATCGCCGCTGGTTTTGAATCCAGCGCCTGAATCGCAGAGCGAAAAATGCGCTGACCGGGGCGAATACAGGCCACTTCCACTTCGTCGCGGGACATATTCGGATCGGCAAACAGAACCGCGCCCAAAGGCCGGTTGCCAAGACAGGCCAGATGACGTTCAGCGCCGCTGAGGGTGGAAATCGGGATCACGGTGCGCGCATAGACCAGCGGACGATCCTGACAAAACAGATACACCTGACGCACCAGCGCCAACCGATCCGGCGACACGCCCAGACGCATGGCCTCGTTCAGCATCGGTCGCTGCCAGCCCTGCTCCAGCAATTTAACATGAAAGTGATGCGGACAGGCTCGTTGCAAACGACGCGTCAATGAGCCGCGATCGAATAGCCAGCCCGCCATCTCAGCAGGCACCGCCTGCGCAAACAGCCGCGCGCGCACCCGCCATACCGGTTCATAAAGATGACGACCAAATCGATTCAAGGCTGATTCCAGATTTAATAAAAGAAAATAAATTTTACACTGAAGCCGGAGAGGACAGAAGCATAAACAAAATTAATCCTCAACATATCAGCAGGACAGTCGCGATAAAACTTATGACTTTAGTTGGATGGCATGTTTTGCAGAGCATACTAAACTTTAAATCCATTTCACTACCAAAGGAGAAAAACAAACTTTTTACATTTCTTAAAGTTTTATATGCATACGTTAAATGGAGAAAACATTATGTTATTAAACTCAAACAAAACCGGCATGGCATTTACTGGACTTATCTGCCTGCTGGTATCGCAAATCAGCCATGCTGTACTCGTCAACCCCGGTTCAACCGTCAATCTAACGGGAACGACTTATCTCGCTAACCCTGATCTTGGCGGAACCGTTATTCGCGATCAGCTGATTCCTTTTCAAATCACCGATAATCTGGGAAATGTTATTTTAACCGGCAATGTTCAGGATCGCGTTGTCAGAACGACCAATACGGGTGATTTAATCTTCGCCCCCCGTCTGCGTGATCTGAGCAATCCAACCAGCGTCGCCTGGATCATGGGTTTCCAGATGAATGGCTTTAATGGTTATTCAACCGATATCGACTATCGCACCGACAGTCTGGGCAATATTGGGCCAAACGATGTCACTCGTGATATCACCGGCGACAATCTGGATTTCCGTTATGATCCGGCGCTGATTGTACCACCGGATGACGCGCTCTTTCTTTCGGTTTTCACCGATGCAACGGACTATGATCTTTCCGGCAGTTTTACCATCAAGGCGCAGAATGATTTTGGCGCAAGCGTCTTCACCACGGTGCTCAACAACGTTTCCGCTCCCAGCGCAGTGCCTATGCCGGCGGCGATCTGGTTGTTTGGCTCAGGACTGCTTGCTCTGCTGGGACTGAGTCGCCGTAAAAATTAATCTCAATATGAGATCGGGCTTTCGATGAACATGACAGTATGGTACACGCTCATCGATTCCAGGTATCAGAGTCAATGATTCACTGACTCTGATACCTTACTTCCCGCCAATAGAGAAAGTACGACTGAAGTCGTACCTACAGCAGTCTCCGGTAATACAGAGTGTACTGGAATTAGAAACACTTATTTAAGGAACCTATGATTAATTCCGTTCGCCCTGAGCTTGTCGAAGGGTGAACCATATAACATTATGATTTTACAATGCTTAGCGTTCATGGTTCGACCCTTCGTCAGGCTCAGGACTTCACCACGAACGGCGGAATTAATCAGAGCTTCCTTAACTCGTTATTCGGGTACTTCATAATATCTGGACAACCGGCTTAGTTGTATAACGTATTCAGGTTATCCAGAAATATGATCTGATTAATTTGCCATTCATTTACCGGCCGGTAAAAATCAATCTGCCAATAGATCGCATGATTTTCAAATTTGTGTAAATAAACATAACGAATAAAAGACTTTCCTATTCGTTTTGTTTGCACCAACTCCTTACCGGTTGTTTTTCCAAACCGTTGTTTCACTAGCGGCCATTGCTGATTTATTTTATTCAGCATGCCATCAATTTCTATAGCCGGCAACGGCCAGTATACTTTGGCTTTATTTAATGCGCCGGCAAAGTCACCTTTTATAAACTGCGTCATAAGCGAATCGGCAAACACCTTCGTCTCGCTCTCTTTTTTGAACCCCCTTGCACTGGCATTTAAACATATGGCCAATAGCAACATAATTAATCCGAATTTTCTCATTTTTACCATCCTTTGTATTTTATTAACGAATTAATGATCAGAACGCGGCATCCAGTCCAACCAATGCATAGTTCTCACCAGTAAGATGTCCGGTGTAATACGTCCCCGTCTGCGCAACTTTACTCTGAAAATCGGCATTCACTTCCAGCACCGCCTTGATGTTGCGCATGAAATAATAGGATGCCGTTGCCGTGAGGCTGTTCATATTGATGCCTTCATAAACGGTATCGGTATTATCCAGATCCCCGGCATCGGCAAAATTATAGAGCAGGGAATACGTCCAGCGATCACTGTACACATAGTCCACCCCGGCAAAGGCGCCGAACCAGCGGTAATTCTGATCCGCATTGATAAAACCCCGCCAGTCATTCCAGATGGCCTGCGCAAACCAGTAGGCCTTATTACCCAGCTTGCCGGACATATCCGCCCCCCAGGCCACCTTGTCCGTATCCCGTGTACCGCTGACCGTTCCCGCCGCGCCGCTAGCGTTTTTCTGGGAACCGGCGTAATAAAACAGTCCCATATCAATCCCGCCGGGACTCACTCCCAGCCGAGTAAAGAGCGCCTTGCCGGTATCATTATCAAACATGTGATCCGGGCGTTTATAGCCGGGACTGTTGATGCTCAGATTTTGCTCAATACCATTGCCATTAACCATACCCAGATCCAGCCCCACCGGCCCCAGCTCATAGTTAAATAGCAAACCTCGATCATACGTCAGCCCGGCCATGCGATAGACCATGAAGTCCTGAAAACTCAGCCGGGTTTCTCGCGGAAACATCAGATCCGAAACCTGAAACTGGCCCAGCATCATACTCACCTCACTGCCGAATAAATCATCGTGGGAAAACCAGGCGTCTTCGATGATCACCGTGCCATTATCGCCCTTCTCTGCAAAAATGCCGTAGAAATAATAACTTATATGCTCCGATAAGGGCGCACTGGATAACAGTTTAATCAGGTAGGGTCCCTGAATATCCGTCTTCGCCTGTTCGCTGTCCCCGCTATCAACTGAAATCGAACTCGCCTCCCGCTGCTGCACATAGGCCTGAGCGCGAATCGCCAGTGGCACCGAATCCGGCAGCGCCAGCATATCGTCCCCGGTCTTCACCGTCGTCTCTTTCCAGTTGGGCAGGCGGTAATTACTATCCACAAACTGCTGACCAAACTCATTCAAACGCGGAAAAGCCGCATGGCAGGCATTGCAACTGAGTTTATATTTTCGCGCAAATACCGGAATGGCCTCGGCATCCGCAGGCAGCAGAACTATTAGCAATGACGACAACAACAGGCTGAACAGGAACAGGATATTCAGCAACCGATGAAATGGAAGCTGTTCAGAGAAAAAAGAGGGGCTAATTGCAACTGGATTCTGACCATTCATCGTTATATTCCCAATGATTACAAAGATAGAAAGAATTTAGCATTCGATGCTTAAATGAAGATTAACTGATTATTTTTTTCTCAGAAAGCGGCCTACTCGGTCAGTTCCTTACAAGTTGAATAGACTCATTGTAAATAAACTGTTAATAATAGCTATACTCAATAATAATTAATTAACTGCTTATTTACTTATGCCTGAAACTGAATCACAGTTTGAGCTGGATGATGTTGAAGAACTCAAACGCTTTCTTGAGTTCAATGAAACAGATATTCATATTCTGTTAAATCTGCATCAATATCTAAAAGAAGATCCTGCTTTTTTCGTCGATCAGTTCTATCATCACCTGCTCAACTTTGAATTCTCCAAATCACTGATTCCAGATCAGGCAACCCTGACTCGGCTTAAGAAATCCCAGAGCCATTATTTCACCTCCCTGACCGCCGGTGACTATGACGAAGCTTATTTGCGTGAACGTTTCTGCATCGGTCGCGCTCATCAGCAGGTGGGACTGGAACCCCGTTGGTATATTGGCGCCTATCGGAAATATCTGTCGCTGCTGATTCCACATCTTTTTGAACTCAGCAAGACGGGGGAAGATGACTTCCTGCAAGCCATAGAATCGATTTTAAAAGTTGTGTTTCTCGATATCGCCATCGCCATGGAAACCTATGTCGATAAAAACCGTGAAGCGATGGTGCGCCGTGCGGCACAGCTTGCCGCACTCAATGAAGTCGCGGTTACTGTCAACGCCACCCTTGGCGTCAATGAAACTCTGAACGAAGTCATGAAATGCGCGATGAATATTGTTAATGCGCAGGCTTCCGCCATCGTATTGTTTGACGCCGAATCACGCAGCTTCACCGAAAAATACAGTATGGGACTCTCACCCCACTTTGTTAAAAACATGTCTTTCCGTCGCGGCGGGCTGGCCGACGAAGTCTTTAATGAAAACCACTATATTGTCAGCAACGATCTGGAAGGCACCAAACACCAGCTTAGTAAACTGGCGCGGGATGAAGGTATCGTCTCCTTCGTCTGTCTGCCGCTGGTCAGCCACAAACGTCGACTGGGCGTACAGTACCTTTATTTTCATCAGCGTCAGGAACTTTTCGAGGATGAATACGCCCTGCTCGGCACCCTGTCGCATATCGCAACCGGTGCGATCGGCAATGCCCATCTGCACACCCGCGCCGTCACCCTGTCCATGACTGACGAGCTGACCAACCTGTTTAACCGGCGTGAGTTCATGGTTCGTCTGGAACAGGAAATGCTGCGCAGCCGCCGCAGCCACAAACCTCTATCCCTCATCATGGCGGATATTGATCATTTTAAAAATATTAATGACAGCTATGGACATCCCACAGGGGATCTGGTGCTGACTGAACTGGCGCAGATTTTCATGAACATTACCCGCGACATTGACATCGTCGCCCGCTTTGGCGGTGAAGAATTTATCTTCCTGTTGCCCGGTATTGATAAACAGGTCGCTTACCGGGTGGCGGAACGCATTCGTCAATCTGTCGAACAACTACAGTTACGCAGTAATAATAAAGAACCTATTCATGTCAGCATCAGCATGGGGATTTCCTGCTTTCCAAAATGCGCGCAGGATGAAGACAGCCTGATTAAAAATGCGGACAACGCCCTGTACCGTGCAAAAAATCAGGGCCGAAATCAGACCGTTATTTTTTCTGAAAGCTAAATAGCTGTTCCAAATACCAGTACACCTGTGGAACAGCGGTGTAACTGTAGGTAAGGCTTCAGCCGTACAGGTACGATTGAAATCGTACCTACAACAGGCTCCGATAATGATAGTGTACTGGAATTAGGAACAGCTATTTAGGGAAAATTAGCAAACTCGATCAGACATCGGCAAAGCGGGAAGCCGCTCCCGTCCAGCGCGCAATCAGAGCCTCGGCGCAGGCGCGATCATTTTCCAGTAATTTATCGGCGACCATTGCCACCTCTTCAAGCAGTAATTGATCCCGTTGCAAATCGGCAATCTTTAACTGCAACAGGCCGGTTTGTTTTGTTCCCAGTATTTCACCTGGCCCCCGCAGGGCGAGATCACGACGCGCAATCTCAAAGCCGTCACTGGTTTCCCGCATCACGCTCAAACGCTCGCGCGCCAGTTGCGAGAGTTTTTTATACATCAGCACGCAGGCGCTGGCCTGATCACCGCGTCCCACCCGCCCGCGCAGCTGATGCAGCTGCGCCAGTCCCAGCCGTTCGGCATTCTCGATGATCATCAGGCTGGCGTTCAGCACGTCCACCCCGACTTCGATCACGGTGGTCGCCACCAATAGATCAATCTCTCCCTGTTTGAACGCCTGCATCACCGCTTCTTTTTCCGCCGGTTTCATGCGCCCGTGCACCAGCGCGATTTTCACATCCACCAGCGCCGCCGCTAATTTTTCCGCAGTGTCCTCCGCCGCCTGACATTGCAGGGCTTCGGATTCTTCAATCAAGGTGCAAACCCAGTACACCTGCCTGCCTTCCTGACAGGCGCGATGCACGCGCTGCACGATTTCATCACGGCGCGATTCAGGCACCACCACGGTTTCAACCGGCTTGCGGCCCGGCGGCAACTCGTCGATGACGGAAATATCCAGATCCGCATAAGCCGCCATGCTCAGGGTGCGGGGAATCGGCGTGGCGGTCATGATCAACTGATGCGGATAGCGATTTCCCTGCCGCCCCTTTTCCCGCAGCGCCAGCCGCTGATGTACACCGAAACGATGTTGCTCATCCACCACCACCAATCCTAAACGTGAGAATTCCACATCGGTTTGAAACAGCGCATGGGTGCCCACCGCGATCCGGCACTGTCCCTCGGCCAGCGCCGCCAACGCCTCTCTGCGTTGACTCGCCTTGAGCTTGCCGGATAACCAGGTCACTCGAATATCCAGCGCCTTCATCCATGTTTCGATATTTTTAAAATGCTGCTCGGCCAGTATTTCCGTTGGCGCCATGATTACCGCCTGATATCCCTGCTCCACTGCGGCAAGCGCCGCCAGCACCGCAATCACTGTTTTGCCCGATCCCACATCGCCCTGCACCAGTCGTTGCATGGGACAGGCCTGTTGCATGTCGTTTTGTATTTCCTGATAGACCCGTTGTTGCGCCCCCGTCAGGGTGAACGGCAGGCTCTCGATAAATTGCTGCGCATAAGCACCGCTCTTTAAAACCGGCGCAGTGTGCGCATGCATGCGATGACGCAACTGACGCAAGCTCAGGTAATGCGCCAGCAGTTCTTCAAAGATCAGATGTTGATAGACCGGATGCCGCGCATCCTGTAATTCACCGGACTCGATATCGGCGGGGGGCTGGTGAATAAATAATAATGCTTCTCTTAAGCTCGGCATCTGTTTTTTATCCAAAAGATCCGCCGGTAACAGTTCGGCCAGTTCAAACGTATTTTGCTGAAGCCGCTCGACTGCCTGCGCCATCAATTTACGCATGCCGATCTGATGCAGGCCTTCGGTGACCGGATAAACCGGCGTGAGTGAATCCGGCCGATCCTGTCCGGATAATTCCGCACCCAGTTGATATTCGGGGTGCACCATTTCCAGTCCGGACGGGCTGCGCCGGACTTCAGAGAAACAACGAATCGACACGCCGGGCGCCAACTGGGCTTTTTGCTGATTGGAAAAATGAAAGAAACGTAAAAGAAGCGAACCGGTGCCATCGCTGATCCGGCACAGCAACATCCGCCGCCGGCCAAATTTTATTTCGCTGAGATCCACCCGCCCTTCCACCAGCACTTCCTCGCCGGGACGCAGACTGCCGAGTGGCCGCGCACGAGTGCGATCCTGATAACGCAGCGGAAGATGAAACAGAAGATCGGTAAGGCTGAAAATATTCAGCTTCGCCAGCCGTTCGAGCATGCGGGGGCCAACACCTCTGAGAGAAACTAGGGCGTTTTCTTCTGTCATGGCATCAAATCCCTTTAAGGAAGCTCTGATTAATTCCGTTCACCCTTCGACAAGCTCAGGGCGAACGGAATTAATCAGAGCTTCTTTAATACTTAAGCGACAAAACCCGGAGCGGGCGCGCATGAAATTATTTTTAACCGCAGAGAACAATTGCCCGAAGGGTAAGCCGTACGGGTACGATTGAAATCGTACCTGCAAAAGGCTCTGGTAACACATAGTGTACTGAAATCAGGAACGCTTATTTAGAACCTCTATGATTAAATTTTCAGTCCCTCACGACAGAACCGCAAATCAGGGCAGCACCATCACCGCATCCATTTCCACCTGCGCGCCCTTGGGCAAGGCCGCCACGCCGACGGCGGCGCGCGCCGGATAAGGCTCATCAAAATAGGATGCCATGATTTCATTGACCAGTGGAAAATGATTCAGATCGATCAGAAACACATTGAGTTTGACGATATTATTTAACTCGCCGCCGGCGGCATGGCAGACCGCCTGAAGGTTATCGAACACGCGATGAATCTGCATGCTCATATCGCCTTCGACCAGTTCCATCGTTTCCGGCACCAACGGAATCTGCCCGGAAAGATACACCGTGTTATCCACCTTCACCGCCTGCGAGTACGTGCCTATCGCCTGCGGCGCATTATCTGTCTGAATAATGTCTCGCTTCATATCGTTTACCTTTTGTATCTTATTTACCTTTTGACCCTGTAGATGCGCACCACATATTCGAGGCTGCGCAGGCGGCGCATGATTCTGGCCAGATGTTCTCTGTTCTGCACCGCTACCGTGAAACTCAGAATGGAATGCATGCCATCCCGTTCTTCAATGCTGACGTTTTCGATGTTTGCTTCCATCTCGGCCAGACTGGCGGCGACCTTGGCCAGCACCCCGCGATGATTTTCCACCAGCGTCTGAATATCAATGGGGAAGTCACCGCTGGTTTCCTTCTCCCATTCAACGTCGATCCATTTTTCCGGCCGATTGCGATACTCGGCGACATTCTTGCAATCTTTGGTGTGGATCACAATCCCGCGTCCCGAGGTCACAAAGCCGATAATAGAATCACCGGGGATCGGACGACAACATTTGGCGAAGGTCACCACCGCGCCCTCGGTGCCCTTGATCGCCAGCGGTCGGGGCTTGTCCTGTTCCGTGGTTTCGCTATCCGTTTCATGGTCCGCCTGCAACAGGGCGCGGGCAATCACCATTGGCATGTGACTGCCAAGTCCGATGGTGCTATACATGATTTCCATAGAATCAAATCCATACTCATCCAGCACCCGCTGGATCTGTTCATCGGTTAATTGATCCAGGCCGCTGTTATGCGCCGCCAGACTTTTATTCAACAGGCGAATGCCCAGCGTAATAGACTCATTGCGGCGCAGATTTTTGAGGAAGTGACGAATATTGGAGCGCGCCTTGGCCGTGTGCACGAAATCCAGCCAGGCCGGGTTCGGCTGCGCGCCCTTGGAGGTAATAATCTCTACTGTCTGTCCGCTGGACAGTTCGGTGCGCAGCGGCATCAAACGCCGATCAATTTTCACCGCCACGCATTGATTGCCCACATCCGAGTGCACGGCGTAGGCGAAGTCCACGGCGGTTGCGCCATGCGGCAATTCCATGATCTCACCCTTGGGCGTGAACACATAAACCTCATGCGGGAATAGATCGATTTTAACGTTTTCCAGAAATTCCTGTGAGTTGCCTGCATTCTGCTGCATTTCCAGCAAGTTGTGCAGCCAGCGACGCGCGCGAACCTGTGTATTATTACTCACCGCTTCGCTGGTCTTGTAAACCCAGTGAGCGGCAATCCCCGCTTCCGCCACCTTGTCCATTTCTTCCGTGCGGATCTGCACCTCGATCGCCACCCCGTAGGGGCTGAACAATACCGTATGCAATGACTGGTAGCCGTTGGTCTTGGGAATCGCGATGTAATCCTTGAAACGTCCCGGCATGGGCGTGTAAAGACTGTGCATCACTCCCAGCATCCGGTAACAGTTATCCACCGAATCGACAATAATGCGAAATGCGTAGACATCCATGATTTCTGAAAACGGCAGATGCTTCTGTTTCATTTTCAGATAGATGCTGTAGAGATGTTTTTCACGGCCCTGCACCCGTCCGGGCGGACCTTCCTGCCCCAGCCGGTTGACGATGGTCTCTTCGATCTTGCTGACGATTTCCTTGCGGTTGCCGCGCGCTTTTTTCAGGCGTTCTTCAAGAATGCGGCTACGCATGGGATACATGGCCTTGAAGCCCAGATCCTCCAGTTCCAGACGCAAATGATTCATGCCCAGACGGTTAGCGATGGGGGCGTAGATTTCCAGAGTTTCACGAGCAATGCGTCGACGCTTGTCGGGACGCATCACGCCGAGCGTGCGCATATTGTGCAGCCGATCCGCCAGCTTGATCAGAATTACGCGGATATCGCGCACCATCGCCAGCATCATCTTGCGGAAGTTTTCCGCCTGCGCCTCGGCCTTGCTCTCGAAGTGAATGTGAGTCAGCTTGCTGACCCCGTCGACGAGCTCCGCCACGTCCTCGCCAAAGCGCATCTTGATCTGATCCTTGACGGTTTCCGTATCTTCAATCACATCATGGAGAATCGCCGCCATCAGGCTCTGATGATCCAGACGCAACTCGGCAAGAATGCGAGCCACGGCAATAGGGTGGGTAATATAAGGTTCGCCACTCAGGCGACGCTGGCCTTCGTGGGCTTCGGCGCCGAACAGGTAGGCGCGATAAACATCGGAAACCTGCCCCGGCTCCAGATATTCTTCAAGGATTTTGCAGAGATGGCGGATGCGAAACGGCTCCGGCACCCCCGGTGTATCTTTGTGCTTATCTGAGTGGGCGATTACTCGCCTCCTTCACTCGTATCAGTATCAGCCGCAGCGTCATGGCTTTCCGCTTCATCAGCGCCGGTTCCCGCCAGTTCGCCACCCATACCACCCCCTATACCACCAAGCGCGGCCTTGATCGCGGCCGCCACGTCAATGCCGGCGGCATCATCCGCGTCGGCGTCAACGGCGATGCTGACAGTTTCTTCTTCGGCTTCTTCTTCAGTCACTACTTCTTCGACTTCCGGCTCCGGCGCTTCATCAAGAATTTCCGGGCCGATCAGCCCTTCGGCAATCTCACGCAGTGCAATCACCGTCGGCTTGTCGTTTTCCTCTTCGACCAGCGGTTCCTTGCCCATCGCCAGCTGACGGGCGCGTTTGGACGCCACCAGCACAAGTTCAAAACGGTTGTCTACATTTTCAAGACAGTCTTCAACGGTCACACGCGCCATAATTTACTCCGGTTTCCGCCCGGGCCACCGGTGAATTACCAATGACCCGCGCACTAAATTCAAAAATATTCACCACCATCTGACGGCCCAACGCACGACAGCCCCGGCGGACCGCACAGTATAACGCAATCGGCCGGACTTACGCCACCGGCCTTTTTTTATTCCAGAAGCCCCGCCAGCAGCGCGGCATGACGCTGCGCCTGCACCGGCTCACGCAGACGCCGGGCGCGGACAATCGCCTGCAGATCCTGCAGCGCCAGTTCAAACTGATCGTTAATCACCAGATAGTCGAATTCCGCATAATGCGAGCTCTCACTCACCGCATCGCGCATGCGCCGGGCGATGATTTCCTCGCTGTCCTGCCCGCGCCCGCGCAGGCGCGCCTCCAGCGCCTGCTGCGAGGGCGGCAAAATAAACACGCTGACCGCATCGGACTTCCACGCCCGCACCTGACGCGCGCCCTGCCAGTCGATTTCCAGAATCACATCCGCCCCCGCCGCCAGCCGGGTCTCGATACTGCTGCGCGCGGTGCCGTAAAAATTATCGAACACCTGCGCATGCTCCAGAAAGGCATCGGCCTCGACCAGATTCTCGAATTCATCCTTGCTGATAAAATGGTAATCCACCCCGTCCTGTTCACCGGGACGCATAGCGCGAGTGGTGTGCGACACCGAGACCTCGATGCCCTCGGTCTCCGCCAGCAGCGCTTTCACCAGCGAGGTCTTGCCCGCGCCCGAGGGGGCGGAAAAAATATATAAAGTACCTGTGTTATCGTTCATGTTTTCCCCTTGCACCTTTCCTTCTGTATCTTTTTCCTGCGCTTATTCAATATTCTGCACCTGTTCGCGCATTTGTTCGATTAACACTTTCATATCCACCGAGGCGCGAGTGCTGTCGATGTGAACGGACTTGGATCCCAGAGTATTGGCTTCGCGATTGAGTTCCTGCATGAGAAAGTCCAGTCGCCGGCCGACAGGCTGTTTGTCGGTAAGCACCCGGCGGACTTCGTCGAGGTGCAAACTCAAACGATCCAGCTCTTCATCCACGTCGGTCTTGTTGGCGAGCAGCACGATTTCCTGCTCCAGCCGCTCGGCGTCCAGTTCAAGGCCGGCCTGCTGCAGACGCGCCTGCAGCTTCTCGCGCCAGGCCTGCATGATTTCCGGCATTTTCGCCCGCATCTGCGCGACGATCTCGCGCATGGCCGTACAACGTTGCTCGATCACGGCGGCCAGTTTCTCGCCTTCGCGTTCGCGGGCGGCAATGAGATCGCTCAACCCGGTATCGAGTAGCTCAGTCACGGCGGCGAACAGGTGCTCCTGATCCACGCTACGGGTTTGCAGCACGCCGGGCCAGCGCAGGATTTCCAGTGAATTGACCGGCGCACTGTCGTAAAGAATGTGATCGATTTCACGGCTGGCGTCGGAGATGCGCTTCACCATCGCCAGATCCAGTTGCAGTTCGTCCCCGGCCGCTTCGGGCGACTGGTAACGCAGGTTGCATTCGAGCTTGCCCCGACTCAGACGCCCGGAAATCGCGGCGCGCAGTTGCGGTTCCAGAGCGCGCAGTTCTTCCGGCAGGCGAAAACTCATATCGAGAAAACGCTGGTTGACGCTGCGGAGCTCCAGCACCAGATTGCCAAAATCCCCCGCTGATTCCTGACGGGAAAATGCTGTCATACTGCGAACCATAAAATACTCCTCTTGCCAATCAATAATAATCCTTTTGATAACACCGATTTGCGAGCCAGCGCGCGAACCCTGCCGAAGGTCGTACTATATCAGGCGGGAATTTCGTGGCATCCTTCGCTCACCATTTAACCAGCATTTTCTGAATATGCTAATCTTGAATGTAATCAGGGCGTTGAGCAAGACAAATAAATATGGCAAAAATTGAAAACGAATTACCCGCCGGCACTCGCGTTGACGAGTACACCATTGTACAGACGCTGGGCGGCGGCGGTTTCAGTATTGTCTATCTGGCCAGCGACAGCCGGGGTGAACAGGTGGTGCTCAAGGAGTACATGCCCGCCAAGATCGCCAATCGGGATGATTCACACAGCGTCATCGCCAGCAAGGAATCCTACGCCGACCGTTTCGCGCACGGCCAGCGGCTGTTTTTTCAGGAAGCCGGCGCGCTGGGCAACCTCAAGCATCCCAACATCGTCAACGTAATCAATTTTTTCCGCGCCAATGGCACGGTGTATATGGTGATGGAATACGAGGAAGGCTATAACCTGCAGAATTACATCGTTCGTCATAAGGGCAAGCTCAGCGAAACCTTCATTCTCACCGTGTTTCTGCCCCTGCTCGACGGCCTCAAAACCATCCACGAAAACGGCCTGCTGCATCTGGACATCAAGCCGGGCAATATCCATCTGCGCCAGGGCGCCAGCCCCCTGCTGCTGGACTTTGGCGCAGTGCATGAAATGATGCACACTCGTCAGTTTCAGCCGAATCAGGTGGTCACCCCCGGCTATTCGCCCATCGAACAGCTCGATCCCGGCGGCTATGTCGGCCCCTGGACCGATATTTACGCCATCGGCGCGACCATGCGCACCTGCATGGCCGGCAGCCCGCCGCCGCCCTCGACCAAACGCCGGGAGCGCGACACCATGAAAACCGCGCTCAGCGCGTTCAAGAAAAATTATTCCGCCTCCCTGCTCGAAGCGGTGGACTGGGCCATGGAAGTCGATCCCATCCTGCGCCCGCAGAACCTCGAACAGTTGATCGAAGTCCTGAATCTCAGCGCCGCTAAACTGCAGCAGGCCAGCGAGGCGTCCTGATGCAAATTGAAATCGGCCGCACCAGCCGACTCGGCAACCGCCGCGTCAATCAGGACCGGATCGAGATCATCGAGACCCCGGCCGGTGTGGTGCTGGTGCTGGGTGACGGGCTCGGCGGCAAGCCCGGTGGCGATCTGGCCGCGCAAACTCTGGTGGATACAGTCAGCGAGGAGCTGGCTCTGAACCCCCTGCCGGCGGAAAATCCCGAAGCCTTCCTGCGCGAACTGCTGCGCCGCGCGCATCATAAAATTCTGATCACCGGGCAGGAACAGCACCCGCCCATGCAACCGGGCACCACCGCCGTGATCTGTCTGATTCAAAACGGCAAGGTCTGGTGGGCGCATGCCGGTGACAGCCGCCTTTACCTGTTCCGTAATGGTCTGCCCCTGTATCGCACCACCGATCATTCCTATGTGGAGCAGCTTTATCAGGAAGGCCGGATTTCCCTGAAAAAACTGCAAAGCCACCCGATGCGCAACTACGTTACCCAGTGTCTCGGACTTTCAAGCCACACCCCCGAGATTACGACGAACAAGGGCGTGGCCATCAAGGAAGGTGATGTACTGCTGCTCTGCTCGGACGGCTTCTGGGATCCGCTGGACGAGGCGCAGATGGGGCCGATACTGGCGGAGGAAAAACTGAATCTGGCGCTGAACAGTCTGGCCGAACGCGCCGAGGCCGCCAGCTATCCGAAAAGTGACAACGCCACCGCCGTAGCCATGCGGATTATCTCCCTGCAGCAGATCCAGCCGTCCCCGGCGCCACGACAGCGGGCGACGGCGAAACCACGGCCAAACAACGCGGAGTCGGATTCACCGCTGGATACTGCGATCGATGAAATCCAGCGCGCGATTCGTGAATATGACTACGAAATGAAACAGGATAACAATAAATAAGGCCGGCGCTCTTTATCGCTGCGGCGGACGCGCTATAATCGCCCGCTTTACTTTGTCCCACAGGAATTCCCGTCATGTCCAATCGTCCCAGCGGCCGCGCCAATAATGAACTGCGTCCGGTTACCCTCACCCGCCACTACACCAAACACGCCGAAGGTTCGGTGCTGGTTGAATGCGGCGATACCAAGGTACTTTGCACCGCCAGCGTCAGCACCCGGGTGCCCAGCTTTTTACGCGGCAAGGAACAGGGCTGGGTAACCGCCGAATACGGCATGCTGCCGCGCTCCACCGGCGAACGTATGAGCCGGGAAGCGGCGCGCGGCAAACAGGGTGGACGCACCATGGAAATCCAGCGTCTGATTGGCCGTTCGCTGCGCGCGGCGGTGGATCTTAAGGCGCTGGGTGAAAACAGCATCGCGCTGGACTGCGATGTAATTCAGGCCGATGGCGGCACCCGCACCGCCTCCATTACCGGCGCCTGGGTGGCGCTGGTCGATGCGCTTCGTTATATGCAGGAAAATAAAATCATTAAAACCGATCCACTGGTCGCGCAAATCGCCGCCATCTCGGTCGGCATTTACAAAGGCGAGCCGGTGATGGATCTGGATTATCCGGAAGACTGCGACTGCGAAACGGATATGAATCTGGTCATGAATGACAAGGGCGGATTCATCGAAGTGCAGGGCACCGCCGAAGGCGCGGCCTTTGACAGCGACGAACTCAACGCCATGCTCGGGCTGGGTAAGGACGCCATCACCCGGCTCATGGAAATACAGCGTAAGGCTCTGGGGTAAACAGCATGAAAAAAATCGTACTGGCCAGCAATAACAAAGGCAAGGTGCGCGAGATCAACCAGATCCTCGCCGATCTGGATATCAGCGTTCTGCCTCAGTCAGAATTCAATATTGATGAGGTAGAGGAAACCGGCCTGACCTTTGTTGAAAATGCGATTCTCAAGGCGCGCAACGCCGCCGAGCAATCCGGCCTGCCGGCGATTGCCGATGATTCGGGTATCGAAGTCGACGCCCTCAATGGCGAACCCGGAATTTATTCCGCCCGCTATGCCGGCGTCGGCGCCTCAGATGAAGACAACCTGCAAAAATTACTGAACGCCCTGCAGGATGTGCCCGACGAAAAACGCACGGCGCGTTTTCAATGTCTGATGGTTTACATGCGCCATGCCAACGATCCCACCCCGCTCATTTGTCAGGGCGTCTGGGAGGGCATCATTACCCGTGAACCACAGGGCGAAAACGGCTTTGGCTATGATCCGGTTTTTTATGTTCCGGATCACAACTGTACCTCGGCGCAGTTATCAGCCGAGGTAAAAAATGCATTGAGCCATCGCGGGCAGGCGCTACGGTTGCTGGTGGAACAGCTTGGGCGCACGCATCACTGATACAGAAACCGGGTTTTATCGCGGAGAACGCAGAGGCGCAAAGAATCAGAAAAGCGGTTGATTGATGCTATTCATGCCGGTTTATAAATGGGCTGCGCCTGTTTTCAAAAATTATTTTACCTCTGCGTCTTTGCGCCTCTGCGTTCTCCGCGTTTAATTCATACCCTTTACTATTACTATGTTTCATTTTTCTTCTCTGCCCCCACTGTCACTCTA
Source organism: Gammaproteobacteria bacterium (assembly GCA_015491815.1). Classification (GTDB taxonomy): domain Bacteria; phylum Pseudomonadota; class Gammaproteobacteria; order UBA6429; family Thiohalophilaceae; genus JAADGZ01. The sequence goes on from WFVC01000161.1 coordinate 41,554, forward strand.
CATCCATTTCCCCTGGTGCGTACGCAAGTGTCCCTACTGCGATTTCAATTCTCATGCCGTCAAAGATCACATTCCCGAAACAGAATATATCAATGCCCTGATTGCCGATCTGGAACAGGAACTGCCATTGGTCTGGGGTCGTCCCCTCAGTAGTATTTTTCTCGGCGGCGGCACCCCCAGTCTGTTTTCGCCTGAGGCGCTGGATACCTTGTTCAGCGCCCTGCGCGCGCGTCTGGCTTTTACCCCCGATATCGAAATCACCTTGGAAGCCAATCCCGGAACCACTGAACGATCACGTTTTCATGAGTACCGGCGCATCGGCATCAACCGCCTGTCGATTGGCGTACAAAGTTTTAATGATGATCAGCTGCGCACGCTCGGGCGCATTCATAATCGCCGCGATGCCTGCGATGCCGCCGAAGCCGCCCACGCCGCCGGACTGGATAATTTCAATCTGGATCTCATGTTCGCCCTGCCGCAACAAACGCCGGCGCAGGCGCTGGCCGATATTGATGAGGCGCTGGCGCTGGAACCCGCTCATATTTCCTGGTATCAACTCACCATCGAACCCAATACCCTGTTTCATCAGCAACCGCCGACACTACCGGATGATGAACACAGCTGGGAGATGCAGCAACAGGGGAAGGAAAAACTGGCGGCGGCAGGCTATACTCAATATGAGGTTTCCGCCTATGCGCGAGAAGCGCAGTGCCGACATAATCTTAACTACTGGCGTTTCGGCGACTACCTCGGGATCGGCGCGGGCGCACATGGAAAAATAACCCGCGCGGATACACAGACTATTCAACGGCGCTGGAAAATAAAACAACCGGCAGCCTATTTACAACATGCAGGCGGTGAAAAACAGTGGGGTGGAATGCAGGTACTTTCAGAAAATGATGCCGTGCTTGAATTTATGATGAATGCACTACGTCTGCCACAGGGTTTCTCCTCTGAGCTGTTTACACAACACACCGGCTTGCCTTTTGATATTCTTCAACAAGCCTTAAACCGGGCGAAAGAATCCGGCTGGATTCAACAGAATAATAACCACCTTAGTCCCACCCACGACGGACAGCGTTTTTTAAATAATTTACTTGGACTGTTTTTAACAGACTGACGCCGAGGTACGCTATGAATAAAAGCGAAACGCCCTACCACCCCATTCCCTGTGCAGAATATTCACGCTATGAATGTGCAATTGTGCAAAATCAGCGCTTACGACTGGCATGGGATGACGGCTCAAATCTATTACAATTACATCGCGTCAAACCACTGGATCTTTTTACCCGCGCCAGTGAAGAGTTTATTGTTATCCTTGACGAAGAAAACCGGCAACATCAGGTTCGACTGGATTATATTATTCATTGCACCGTACTCGACGAGTTCGGTTAAGAAAAATAATCTGTATTCGTGCAGGCATGTCGGTCGATAGCAAACTAAAAAATATCACTCCCTATATCACCCGCGATCACTCTGAAATCCGCGAGCTGATTCATCCCGGCATACATGGCAACCGGGCGCAAAGCCTTGCCGAGGCCGTGGTTAAACCCGGCGCAACCACCCGACTGCATCGACACCGGCAAAGCGAAGAAATTTATCACATCACTCAGGGGCAGGGCCGAATGCGGCTCGCGAATGAAATTTTCAATGTCAGCCCCGGCGACAGCATTTGCATCCCGCCCGGGGTTGCGCACTGTATTGAAAACATCGGCGGCACAAATTTACGTTTACTCTGCATGTGTTCGCCCGCCTATTCACACGATGATACTGAACTGCTGGAAGTGGAATAAACGCCATGCGCATCGGTATTGATCTGGGCGGCACAAAAATAGAAGGCATCGCACTCGATAATGCCGGCGGGGAATTATTTCGCCAACGCATTCCCACGCCGCAACATGATTATGCCGCAACCCTTCAGGCGATAAGCAGGCTTGTTCAGCAGATTGAAAAACAATGCCGACAAACCGGCAGCGTTGGTATTGGCATTCCCGGCGCGGTGTCACCGGCAAGCGGCAATATCAAAAACGCCAATTCCACCTGGCTGATTGGCCGGCCCATGCAACAGGATCTGGAAACACAGTTGGCGCGCCCGGTGCGCATCGCCAACGATGCCAACTGCTTTGCCGTTTCGGAAGCCTCCGATGGTGCGGGAGCGGATGCGCGCATCGTCTTTGGCGTGATTATCGGCACCGGCGCCGGTGCGGGGATCTGCATTGATAGGAAGCCACTGACAGGCTGCAATGCAATCAGCGGCGAATGGGGACACAACCCCCTGCCCTGGCCAGCGACAGCAGAATTACCCGGCCGGCCATGTTACTGCGGCAAACAGGGCTGCATCGAAACCTGGCTCTCCGGCCCCGGTTTTACCCGCGCATATCAGGAAGCGGGCGGAGAGGCGCAAAATCCACAGGTGATTCTTAAACAAGCGGAACAGGGAAATGAGCGGGCGGAAAAAGCTTTGCAGGATTATGAAGACCGGCTCGCGCGTTCACTGGCAAGCGTGATTAATATTCTTGATCCCGAGGTTATTATCCTCGGTGGCGGCATGAGCAACATCCAGCGCCTGTATGAAAATGTTCCCCGTCAATGGGCGCAATACGTTTTTTCTGATCGGGTCGATACCCGGCTATTGCCGCCGATACACGGAGATTCCAGCGGCGTACGCGGCGCCGCCTGGCTGTGGCCGAAGAAGGGTTCATCATGAACCCTAAATACAACGACCGATGCACCATTTAAGTCAACTTTAGTCCTTACATTTTTTACAAGTATTTAATCCGATAAGAGGATACAGGGGACAAAAATTAAAGAGTCCTGTTAATAAGGGCACCAAACCAACCCAGCCCCATGCCGTCTTTGGCCCGACAAAAACCAGACTAATCAGCACCAGCCCAACGATGATCCTTAAAACTTTGTCTATTCCACCTACGTTTTTCATCTGCTCCACCTTAAATTCAATTAATAATTGCTAATAACAATATCCCGTTTGGCTCACATCTTCAGTGACAAAGTCACATTCAAAACCTGTAAAATAATAGTAGCAAAGGTTCCTATTGTCCTTATCTGCGCATTAATGCTATCGCATTAAATCAATGTCAGCCTGTTTCACGCTCCTCTTTCGCAATCATCCTCCTGTAAAACATACTTTGTTTCCACGCCCCTCGTATAAATATAAGACCGGGTCTTTCCACGGTTTTATACATTACAGTTGCGATAAACATTGATACCAAAACAGGCGTCAATATTATCACCGACGGCATACTGATATTTGCTTCGTACAAGCCCCTAATTATCACATACCCAATATTTTGGTGAATAAGATACAAACTGTATGAAATAGATCCCAGAAAAATTAATGGGCGCTTTGCAATAAAACCAAGCTTGCCTTTAACAAACAACATAAATACTAGAAAATAAACGCTCACAAGAAATGCAAGCTGTCCATGCCACAAATATTCTAAAAACAATGCATAAAAAATTATCAGATAATGATAAATTTTTTCATTTTTTGTTATTTTGTAAAAAATAATACCTGCTATAAATAAATTCCCATACTCAAGCAATAATGTCATTTTCACAAGATTTGGAATATGAATGCCAAATATATTTTCAACACTCCATGCGGCCGTCATCAATCCAAGCCAAACCACACAAACCAGCTCGATTCGCTTTATTATTCCTGTAGCAAAAAGAACAACCATTATCGAATAAAATGATAATTCATATGCCAGTGTCCAATATACACCATCAACATTTTTCACATAAAACCATTTTTGCAACATAGTTAAATTAAGCAGCATTTCACTTGCTTCTGTTTCTCTTCCCGGCAAACTAAAAATACTAACTATTGTAAACGTAAGTAATATTGCAACCCAATAAGCAGGGAACAACCGGGAGAACCTTGATGCTATAAAGTCTTGCGTGTATTTTGTTTTATTCAGCGTTAAGAAAATAACAAACCCGCTAATCATAAAAAACAACTGCACCCCGTATTTCCCAATATCGAATGTAAATGGTAATTCCACCTGATGTGTATATAACTCATTATACCTTGTTGTATAGTGGTAAAGTACGACCATCATTGCCGCTATTCCTCGCAACGCGTCTAATTCAAACAGTCTGCTCTTCATCGCTTATAACTCTTTCAGTCTTTATACTTGAAATTCAGCATTGCACAGTTATCCCGGCACATCCATAACAAACAATTTGCACTTTTCTGGCCGAACTTATTCAATTTATCAGAATTCTAAATATTTTATATCTGGGGTTCTAACTTATTTTTATATTTCAGACAATGACTCTGAAACTTTTATCTATCTTTCATCTCAAAGAACAACCACTTAAATCTGCCTGCAAGGCCCTACAACCTTACTCCATCATTTATATTGTTCTTTCCCAAAAAATGAACACATTCCAATTTTGCATAAACACACAGGAAATCATGGCATTACGGAAACTTTATCAGGCACGATATCCTATTAAAGGTTAAACAATATCATATTTAACATATGATCAGCTTCCAGATAAACATTCCTGAAATTCAGTTAATTTTCGGAATAATTATTAACCAGTATAATCGGAAACTGTTATGTAGATGAAGATTTCAAGTAACAATTACAACTGTGAGAAATCGTTTTTGAAGGTGCGATTGGTACTAAGAAATTTATAATTTATACGATTTCACACTTATTAGTTCTGGTGGGATATGAAGCCAAGTGTTTTTTAGGAGGGGCTAACTCTCCTCGGATATTACCCGAGGAGAGTCACGGCTAATTAATAGGGATATTGCGGTAAGGTATCTTCTGAATTTGAGATTGCAAAATCATCCATATAAATCCAGAAGTCACATGACAGACTTCGATCACGGCATGGATTGATTGTTGTTGGCATACGAATCATCTTGTGGCCACCAACTTCGTTAGCTGGAATCTGCCAGCTTAGATTAGGCGTGACACCATTAATCCATTCTGCTGTTTTTGTCCACTGTCCGCCCATAGGCTTTATCCACTGCTCATATGAAGGACTAACTGTTGAAGTATCAATATGTAATTTTACCAGCAACCAACGATTCGGCGTCATTTTTTCAGCAAGGCTGGTCTGACCTAATTTCCAGGTAGAATCGTCCGTTGGCCCAGTGTATCGCAGGTATTCATAATCCGCCAAATGCATATACATCCCACTTGCTGCATCGCCTAACTCCTGCGAAAAGGGTTGATAACTGGCGGTACAACAGCCAAACAACCATAACCCATCATGGCTTGGGTATGCGGATTTAGTCGGGTAAATAAATTTACCAGTGCGTCCAAACCCACTAATTTGGTCATTAATGTCATTGGGATCATCATAGTTGTTAATGTACATCCAGAACTGGAACCATACATTTCCCGGGATCTGACCAACACTACCACTTTCATCACCATACTGAAGATAAAAATCAGTCTGGGTATCAAATGTCGAAGGCCGTCCTTCTATTGCTAACACATAGTCTGAGTTTCGTCCGGGGAAGGGACCAGAGTATCCTGGTATTTGATTCACAGTGTACATGTAACCCGCATAGCTGCCGGTCAAATTAATTGCTTTCGCATTCGACCAACCATTAGCAAGAAATTTCTCACGTTCACCTAATCCATCATTTGAATCCCGCCGAACTGAGTAGTTAAAATCATCGTAAAACAGGACACCATTGGGAACAATTACCTGACTATTATCCACTGACGAGCCAAATACATATATAGACCGGGTTGCTGTTTTAACTTCTCCATCACTACCCGTTGAAGTTAGCGTCACCGTAAATGTTCCAGCCTGACTATAGACATGTGACACGCTCTGGCCTGAAGCTGTTGCACCATCGCCAAAATTCCATTGGTACCCATTATTGCCGCCACTGGCGCTTAGGCTTACTGTTAGTGAGGCCGGCCCACTGGTAGGATCTGCTGAAATAGAAATAGTGGTATTTGAAGGCGCAGGCACCGGCTCAGGTTCGGTATTCGCATCATCTGTGCTCGCTGCCGCCGCAGCGGGAACATTTTGACTATCTTCTGTATTGGTTTCTGCGCTGGTGGTGGTTAAAGAGGCAAACTGAGCATTTGCGCCAGTATCTGCTGATTCACCTCCACCGCAACCGGTTACCAGTACAGCAAATATCACACTCAAGCTTAATACTTTAGTATCTCTAATATATTGAAAATATTTCATTGTTTGTCTCTGCCTCAAAATGCTTGATTCGTGCGATTATTGTCGTATATTTGCGCCCACTTGATTAGCAGCGCTTAACCGAAACGTGATCCAGTTCCCACCCCACCAGAAATAGTGTGACGATATTGACAATGAACGGGAAAACACCGGTATTAAACGGCTATAAAATAAGAATATACTTATATAGGATTTACTTATTATTCAGACTTATTAGTTTTCGCCTCAAATCCTCTTTCATTCGCTAATTGAGCCATAAACACGCGACCTCAGAATCAACTTTTTATACGTTGGTATCCATATTATGAGCAGTAGTCCATCGATATATCGTATAACCGCCACTATTATATCCAACCATTGAATCTCTTGCACCTCATCCAGACAATACAAAGAGACACAGATTCAATCTCTCGTTACCCCCCCCACCTAAACTATATGCTGAATCAGGCTCGGTGGATAAACAGGATCATAACATCAGGCGCCCTGCGCCTATGTATAATTTCTGGAACATACCTAAGCAGTAATATCCAAACAAATTTACACAATACAGTGTTATTTCTGCTGGAGTTTAAGATTTGCTACTTCACAGGCTTTGAGTCGTTTCTATCACCTGCGATGGAATATGATAAAATGTAATACTGAAATACACAGACATCTACACATACGATAATAATTGTTACCATGTGTCTCTGGTGAGGAGAAACAAATGCAATTCAAAATTATTAAACCATTATTGAGCATAATATTATACTGCGGCATTCTAACCACAGAAGCATCAGAAACGATGTATAAACAGGGGTTCAAAAAGAAGCCAATTTTTTTTGATGACTTTGAATATATTGTTACTCGAGATGGAACAAAAGGTAAACATAATTTTATTGACAAGGGCGGCTGGTCTAAAGTTAAGGCAATAAATATAATGGGCCGACATGCCGGTTATTTATATACAACAACAAAAATACCTGGATATACCGGGAACTTCCCGGGGAAACACTCCAAACATGTATTGGCTATCGAAAGCAAATCGTCTTCCTTAAATACACAAACCGATTTTTATTTACAATACGGCGATAGTCATTCAAATACCGAACAGGTTCCTGGTAATGTATGGTTCCAATTCTGGCTCTATATTAACAATTATAATGATCCCAAAAATCTAAATTCACAAATAAGTCATTTTCCAAGAAAAGGGAAATTTATATATCCATCAAAAAGTAAGTATCCCAGTCATGATTCATTATGGTTATTAGGTTGTTGCACCGCCAGCTACCAACCCTATTCAGATGAACTTGGTGATGCCGCTTCCAGGATATACTTTCATCTTGCGGATTACGAATATATAAAATACACCGGTAAAACCAGAGACACGATATGGAAGCTAGGTCAAACAAATTTGAATGAATACTTAAAACCAAATGAATGGACGCTGGTAAAAATACACATCGACACCTCAACTGAGTCAGGTAAATTTGAGCAATGGTTAAAACCCGAAGGTAAAAAATGGACAAAAGTTGCAGAATGGATAGATGGAAAAACACCTAATTTCAAGTGGAGAATTCCACCGTCTGAAGTTGGCGGACATAAAATGTTTCGTATGCCAACTACACTAAATCCTTGCATGGATCGTAGTTTAAGTTGTGATTTCTGGTTGTACATGGATGACTTCGTTATGGCGGATTCAGAAGAGGCACTACCCGATTATCCCCAATAGATTGCCTTAATTAAAAATCTCCAATGGCATAACCATGATGATGTCTTTTTTGCTACGAAGCTCAAGATGATAGCAACTATGACTAGTGTCAGATATTACCCAAGCTCCATTTCAACTATAATGATAGTGATAAAACTGTATTTTAAGCCTGAGGAAATGGATAAATGAATATCCTGTGGATTTCACATAATGTCCCATACCCGCCAAAAACGGGTGTATTACAACGTAACTATAATCTTTTGCGCGAAGCTTCTAAAGCTGGAAATATATATTTGCTAGCAATCCTTCAGGAAGGAATTTTACCCGTTGACTATGATTTAGATGAGGCGAGAAATGAGCTTGGTAAATTATGCAAACATATTGATGTCATAACATTAACTTCAGAAACATCACGACTCGCACTATATTTTCTGGCGCTGAAAAGCCTTTTTACTCAGGATCCTTTAAGTGTCAACTGTGTAAAATCATCACAGTTAAGAAGTAAATTAAGGGAGATTTCCTCTGAGGTGAATTTTGATATTGCTCACTTTGATACAATTGGACTTGCAACCTATTTTAACGATGTCAATTCTACTTTTAAAATACTTAATCACCATAATATTGAATCACATTTACTTCAAAGAAGAACAGACATTGAAACCAATATAATAAAAAGATTTTATTATGGACAGGAAGCAAGCAAATTAAAAAAATATGAAACAAATATCGCCTCTAAATTTGACATTAATTTTACAGTTTCTGACATTGACAAAGACAGGCTTCTTGATATAGCGCCTGATTCTAGAGTTGAGATAATTGCCAATGGCGTGGATATAAACTATTTCACCCCTGATACGTCTGATATTGTTCAAGGAAGCCTAATAATGGTTAGTGGAATGAACTGGTATCCAAACAGGGATGCAGTAATTTATATGCAGGAAAAAATCTGGCCCTTATTGATAAAAAGACACCCCGATGTTTCCTGGGTGGTAGTTGGCGCATCGCCACCACAGCAGCTACTGGATCTTGCAAATGAAGATAAACGCATAACCGTTACCGGGTTCGTTGATGATGTGCGCCCATATCTTAAAAAAGCGCACATTTATCTTTGTCCTATGCGAGATGGAGGGGGAACTCGCCTTAAAATTTTAGATGCATTATCTATGGCAAAGCCAATTGTATCAACAACGATCGGATATGAAGGTATTGATGTGACTGCAGAGGAAAATGCACTATTTGCAAATACCCCTGAAGAATTTGTAAATCAAATTGGCAGACTTTTAGAAGATAGAAATTTGTGCGCTCAAATTGGCAATAATGGACGAAAATTCGTAATTGAAAAATTCTCCTGGGATGTAATTGGAAAAAAACTTTCCCATATATATAACAATTTATTAGATAAATCTGGAAAAAATGATGAGTAGTCCCAGCATCCAATTTTCTGCCGTAGGTGATATATCATTAGGTGACCATCCTTTATGTGCTGGGATTGGTACGCAAAGCAAAATAAACAATAAAACACCCGATTATCCGTTTAATAAAATACGAAACGAACTTCACAAAGCGGAAATTCTTTTTGGGAATTTAGAATGCACATTAAGTGAAGCTGGAAAAAATCCCCTTGATTACCATTCCGTACAAATGCGGGGATCACCATCCAATTTATCAGGCCTGATTAACGCAGGCTTTAATATTATGAACATGGCTAACAACCATTCAATGCAACATGGGGAAACTCCGTTCATTGAAACCGTCAAAATGCTGGAAAAAAATAATATAAAACCATGTGGAGTAAATTTTAAAAATTTTAGAAAAGGGATCCCTGTAACTCTAACTGTTAATGAAATTACGGTTTCATTTATCGGTTATTCACTACGACCTCGCCAATATTTCGAATCACATCCTCTGTATTCCGAAGGATATATTGACGAGATCACAAAAGATATCCAAAACATACGTGATAAAACTGATGTTTTGATTATTTCACTTCATTGGGGCGATGAATTTATTGAACGCCCTTCTCCAGAAGAAATAATGCTCGCAAGAAACATAATTGATGCAGGCGCAGATTTAATTCTTGGCCATCATCCACATGTTGTGAGAGGCATCGAAAAATATAATAATGGTTATATTGTTTACAGCCTTGGTAATTTTGTATGTGACATGCTCTGGGATGATTCCCTTAGGGAAAGTTTTATTTTCTCTTGCTCTCTATCAAAGGATGGCATTAAGAATATCCAAATAACACCTGTTTTTATTAATAAAAACTTCCAGCCAGAGGTGCTTACAGGGAAAGCAGCAGATCTGCTGATTAAAAAAATCAACAAGCTTTCACACGAGTTGCAAAATAATGAATTAAAGGATTTCGACATCCAATCTAAAATATATAAACAAGATGCTGATAGTGTTTTAAAATTGATAAGAAGAAAATCTCAATTATTCTTTCTTAGTCGAATATGGAGCTATCCTAAATTTATTCTTTTCCAACAAATAAAAAATTACCTACGAAACAGATTGATGGAAATTCAGGAAAAATAGGGATTCCATATTTAATCACCTTAAACTCACCAACATATACAGATTGAAAAATGACAACCATTAAATTTTTTATAACATTAATAACAATGATTACTGTTTTTATATCTAATTGCTATGCAAGCAATGAAAATATTCATCAAAATAAAAATGATAGCATTATTATAGTTGGCGCATCATATGCGCACGGATGGAAGATAAAAAGCATCGCTGGTTTAAAAGTTATTAACGTAAGCATAGGTGGTGCAGAGACAAATGAGATGCTATCACGTTTCAATAAAGATGTGATTGAACGAAAACCGAAAGCTGTAATTATATGGGGGTTTATTAATGACATATTTCGATCAAAGCCTGATCAGGTTCAGTCAAAACTTACAACTACCAAAAATAATATACTAATGATGATTGATCGCGCTCAAAACGCCGGAATTATTCCAATACTGGCAACGGAACTTACAATTACATCAAGAGATTCATTTACCGAATATATTGCAGGTTTTCTAGGAAAAATACTGGGGAAAAAAAGCTACCAGAATTATGTAAATAATTTGGTTATGGAAACTGATAACTGGTTGGAAAATATCGCCCGAAAACGAGGCCTTCTTCTCCTCGACTTTCAAGCTGAACTCTCTGATGACAATGGTATACGTTTGCGCAAGTATGCAACAAGTGATGGTAGCCATGTTTCACAAGAAGCATATCAAGTGTTATCAGATTATGTCGCTAACCTTAAGTTATCACGGACAAAATAATAATACTGTTAATGTTTATAATATCTTCTATTAGATTTTTACTGCTAATTACTCTGATTATTTTATGTAATCCTGCGGCTAATGCTTCACTTATTTCTTTTCCTGGAGCCGAAGGTTTCGGTGCAATTTCAATTGGTGGGCGTGGTGGTCGCATTATCAGGGTATCTAACCTCAATCCGGATGGTCCGGGAAGTTTTCAGGCCGCCTGCGAAGCCTCTGGCCCACGGATAGTCATATTTGAAGTATCGGGAGTAATTAGGGGAAATATTTCTATTAGAGATTCGAATATAACGATTGCCGGCCAGACTGCACCGTCACCGGGGATCACACTGGAAGGTCGTCTTTTTTCATGGCCCAAAAACGATGTTGATCGCCTTCATGATATAATAATTCGTTTTTTAAGAATACGACCAGCGCCTAGCACTGGGCACAATGGTGATGCGCTGCAATTACCGAATACAGAACGGGTCATGCTCGATCACCTCTCATTGTCCTGGGCTAATGATGAGGTCATTGATATTATTTACTCATCCGAGGTCACCTTGCAGTGGTCTACAATTGAGGAATCAGATCCGAGAGGACATGGAAAAGGCGTTCCTCATAATTACGCAGTTTTAAGCGCATATCCAGGTAGTGGTAATATTACCTTCCATCACAATTTATTTGCCAATCATTCAAGGCGGATACCTTCATTGACACCAGAAACACCAGGTAAATATGACGATTTTCGTAATAATCTAATTTACAATTTTCGAGAAGGACTGGGACATGATGGACACAAACCTGTCGCCGGAATTAATCTAATTGGTAATTATTATAAACGTGGTTCGGAATCCTGGACAGTGACGCCTTTTAGTTTTTCAGAGGATGGACATTATTATCTGCATGATAACTACCTTGAGGGTTATGGATCTCTTGGACAGCCTGAGCATAAATATAAAATTTGGCCTCTTTGGTTAAAGTTTCGACGAAATGGCGCGTTTCATAACAAGCCATTTCCTGTCGCAAAAGTTAATACAGAAACTGCAAAAAATTCATACCATAGTATATTAAAACTTGCAGGTGTATTCCCTCGAGACCGTGTAACCAAAAGGACTATTAATGAAATAGAAACTGGAAAAGGAAGCTGGAGACGCAACGCACCAGATAATCCAGATGATGCCTGGTATCTAAAAGGTCTACCTGTAGAAAAATTAGCAATTGATAGTGACAAAGATGGTATTCCCGATGTATGGGAAACAAGCAACCATCTGGACAAGAATGATCCTAACGATTATGGAAGAATTATGAAATCAGGGTATACTGCTATTGAAGAATATATCAATGATCGTGCACTTGAGTTAATAAACAGATATAGTAATTAATAATTTTGATCCCATTTTAGGGTTGTATCGTCATGAAGATAACGGGCATTTGCAAAATAATTATTATATGTGTATGCATCAATCTTAAATAAATCCATTATCTCAAAACACCGCTCTTCTTCTCCATCGTTTATTGTATTTTTCCATTTTGTAAACATCTTTATTCTACGTCTTTCTGTGTCCCTGTCCTGAAGGATTTTTTTAGTATGAGTTCCTGACATATCTATATTTACAGATGGAACGTCAACTGCTTTTAACATTAAATCTTCGCGTTCAAGCTCAAGTTTATCAGCCATAACATGGCAAACAGTATAAGGTTTTAACAACAGCTCTTCATATGTTACAAACAACCAATCGGTTGTATCCGAATACTTTAGTGGAAGTATATTTTCCAAACACCACGCAATTACCCCTTGCTCTAATTTGCTACCGGTCTCACATATATTTTTAATTTTAATAATTTTCTCCGGCGTTAGATATTTTTTAGTATAAAAATCAGAATTCAAATACAGATCAAGACGTGGTAGAACATTCCGAGACAAAGAAGTAGGTATTGGGTGCCTTAATAAGTACAATATCTGACCATTACATTTCTCTTTTATCGGATTAATTAAGTGTTCCAACTCATGTATTTTAAATACAATACGTTTAGTGTAAAAATTCCAATATTTTCTAAAAGGTGTTGGATTCATCACTCCTATTTTATTATTTGAAAGTTCTCGCAAATACTGGATTATATCTTCTTCACGTTCAGCCTCTGGCATCAAGTCTTCCCATTTTTTAAACCTTGAAACCTTTTGCACATTAGGTCGCCTGACACTGAATGGTTCATCATAGTATTTCATGCCAGGTTGTGAAGATAATATTTCCATGACCCATGTAGATCCCCCTCGCGGTGTTGCGAACAAAAATATATTTTTTTTATCACCTTGATGATGAATGTTTGAAAAAGCTCTTATTAAGCCTTTGAAACTTTCACCAAAATTTGACGTCGACATAAATCCTTCCAGATAATTATTAGTCATTTGCATGTAACAACCGAATAACAACACTATAATTTAATACTGCATAAACTATCATCGCTAATAAAATAGTTGCCGATAAAATAAGGGGATTAGTTAAATCAAAATAATATTTTCCAACTATAACAACCGCAGCCATTAAACCCGTCTTTGCAACAATCTGTATCAATACCAATGCGAATTTTCGTAATTCTAATGAAATAAACTTTCGCAAAACTAAAAAACCAATTATACACTGAAGCGTCATTGGTATGGTAATCGACCACGCAGCCCCATCAAGACCATACTCGACCGTCATAGGATATATTAAAATCAAAATTAGGATTGTTCGGCCAATGGCAAGATAAAAATCGTATTGTGGCTTTCCTAATCCATTCATCAAATATCCAATCAAAGAAACTACAGATCTGGCCACGCCAAATATACATAATATTTTTAGCGGTTCAGCAGATGGCAACCATTTTTCACCATAGACTAACGGCATAACTTCAACTGCAAGTAAAGCTAGCCCTGTCGCCATTGGCAATACTATCAAAATAATTAATTCAAATATTTGGAGAAATATATTACGTACTTTTTCTACATCGTCTTGAATTTTGCTATATACGGGAAAAAGTATGCGAGAGGATAATTTTGAAATATATGTCGTTGCATAATTTGCAGTTGTAAATGCAAGCACATAATAACCAAGCTGCTCTACTCCAAGGATTTTACCAATAAAAGCATTATCGAGTTGTGAAGAAAAATATAATAC
>WFVC01000162.1 GCA_015491815.1 Gammaproteobacteria bacterium
CTGATTAATTCCGTTCGCCCTGAGCTTGTCGAAGGGTGAACCATATAACATTATGATTTTACAATGCTTAGCGTTCATGGTTCGACCCTTTCGTCAGGCTCAGGACTCCACCACGAACGGCGGAATTAATCAGAGCTTCCTTAGGTTGGTGTCCAGTGTGCCGGTTGCTGCGTTGTTCTTTTGCAAAAATAAATTGCTTCGCCGCTGAAAAATTCATTGTTTCGCCGGATGGCTCAGTCTGCGCACCCAGACCGTATTCCATCGAGGTGTTGTGGCCGGTGACGTAAAAGGCGCGGCGCGCATCGATCCAGTCGCCATTGCGATGATCGTTAACCCATATTTCGGTGCTTTCGCTGTCACGCCAGGGTTTATCTTCCAGCCAGATAATTGCGCAGCCGATATCATCAAACATGCGCACGCGGGACTTGTTTTTTTCATCGGTAAAACGAATTTGCGCGGAATGAAAACGATCACTGAGCACCATGCGACAGCGCTCGCAGGTATCGCGATCCCAGTGCGGTTCAATTGCGCCGGTTTGCGGTTCACTGCAGCCGCTCAATAAAATAAGGGCGAGCAGGCTGCTGAGTAAAAATTTCATTCGCCCTGTTCCTCGATGTGCATGTCTTTCAGAATACCGGCGTAGCGGGAGATCATCCCTAGGTAGCGCAGGCGATCGGGACCGGCGACAATGCCTTCCCAACTGGCGCCATGATCACAATCTTTAAAACCCCATTCGGCCATGGTTTTGGCGAAGGCCTGCTCTGCCCGGGTCAGGTTAATCCGACATAACAGACGGCTGTTGATATTAATATTGTCGGCCACATGATCGTCAAGGACGATGCGCCCCTGATCCATTTCGATGACCCGGTTGACCAGTGCGGCGACCTCATCCAGTCGATGACTGGAAATGAGCATGGCTGCGTGTTCCTGTTTTTCGGCGAGCAGGGAAAAGAAAACATGACGGGCTTCGGGATCAAGGTTGGCGGCGGGTTCATCCATAATCAGCACATCACTGTTGCGTCCTAATGCAATGCTAATGAGCAGTTTCTGTTTCTGGCCGCCGGAGAGTTTAACAAAAGGCTGTTGGCGGATTTTGGCGGGATCGAGACCCAGTCGTTCAGAAACGGATTCCATTTCTTTGACATCAGCATTACAAAGCGCCGCAGAAAAGCGCAGCAATTGTCCGACCGGCATTTTTAAGGGGGGCGGAAGCTGAGGCACGAAGCCGAAGCGCGCCAGCACTTCACGCCGGTATTCGCGAGGATTTTTGCCTTCGACTAATACCTTTCCTTCACAGGTGTATTCGCCCAGCAGACAACGAATGAGCGTGGTCTTGCCCGCGCCGTTGGAGCCCACCAGCGCCACCCGGTCGCCCGCAGCAATACTTAGATCCACGTTATTGAGAACCGTATTGCGGCGAAATGTTTTACTGACTTTATCGAAACGTATCATGTGTTGTTATATTTTTATTCTTGAGGTGTCGGGGGCTGCGTTGTAAAACTGATTCCGACATTCCTAGGGTCTGTTCCTAATTCCAGTATACTATGTATTGCCGAAGCCTGTTGTAGGTACGATTTCAATCGTACCTGTACGGCTCACCTGTACCCGAAGGGTAGAAGCCGTACCTACAATTTCACCGTTGTTCCATAGGTGTACAGGTGTTTGGAACATCTATTTAGCTAAAGTTTAAACCAATAATTGCTTAAAGTATTTTATTTAATCCCTTGAAATCAAACTGCAGCGATGAAGTCGGACAGGTGTCGACGCACAGGCCACAGCGGGTGCAGTCAGCGCCGATGGGTACTTCCACATCTTGAGCGCGGCCTTTGATCACGGTGTCGAGCACATGCGGCACCAGACAGACTTTGCGGCAGTCGCCTTCGTGTTGACAGTCTTCGAGCACATATTTGATCCGCAGCGGAGAAATCTGGCCGACCAGTCCGTAGGTCAGGCCGATGGGACAGGCATAGCGGCACCAGAAACGGCGTGAATAAAAAATTTCAAACAGTAGCAGCAAGGCGACCCAGATCAAAATCAGGCCGGGACCATAAATCAGCGCGCGGCTGAGAATACCGGTGGGAGAAATAGTTTCATAAACGGTATAGCCGGTAATCAACGCCAGCAGAACAAAAACCAGATAGAGCACGCTGCGGGCGCCGCGATGAAAATCATGATCCTTGACCAGTCCTTTGGCGGTGAGTTTCAGGTGCAGCATTTCCGCCCATTCCGCGAGCAGATGATAGGGACAGACCCAGGAACAAAAGGTGCGTCCCCCAAGCAGCCACCACATAAGAAAAATAGTCACCGTACCGATAAGCAGGTTGATGAGCACCTGCTTGTAGGCCAGCATGACCTGCAGGGCGGAATTGAGATCAGCCATGTGGAAGCCAAGAAAACGGGAAGCGGTCAATGCGCCTTCGAGTAACTGAATATCAAGGTGATAGGAGAGTACGAACAGCAGGTTGATTGCAATCAGGGTGATCCAGCGCCGCCGCCGCCACTTGTTACTGTCATGCTCGGCATGTAATCGTCGCGCTTCTTCTGCATCAAATTTTTCAGCCTTTTTACGGAAATGAACTTTCACTGCCGCCGGGCTGATGTCTTCTTTGGGGGGGCGCGTTGGCGCGCGACCGATTAATTGCATGAAGGATTCTTTAAACAGGTTCATAATTTAGGCCTTCAAAATACTTTCAACGTCAATCACAATCGCCGCCGGCTCGGTTGGACAAACCATTTCACAGGCGCCACAGCCGACACAGCCATCAAGAATGACGGGCTTCATTCGCCTGATGCCATCGTTATTGGCGATGGCTTCGAGCTTGATGGCGTGTTTGGGCGGGCATTGATTTTCATCACCGGAAGGCGGTTTACCCGCTTCACACTGGGCGATGCGAATTTCAATCGGGCAATGACGTACGCAGAGATCACAGATCTCCAGATCAAAATCGCGATCCCGCACCGGGATGGGGTTCCAGCGATCGATCTCGTTATAACGGAACTTGCCGGTAAAATCAGCATCGCGAATTTTACCTTTGAACCCCTGTCCCAAAACAGCCAGACAGAGTTGGGGCTTGTCCAGCCGGGCGACGCCGATATGGACTTCGTGTGGATAATCGGTTTCATGGGTCAGCGCGCCGGTGGGGCAGGCGAGCACGCACTGCAGGCCGTCACAGGAAAAGTCACAGGCCTGTTTGCGTGGATCAATCCAGGCGGCGCCGAGGCCAAAACCATCTTCGACATCGGCCAGTTTAATGGCTTCGACCGGGCAGACCTGTACGCATTGGCCACACTTGATACAGGAGGCGAGATATTCTTTTTCCAGCAGTGCGCCGGGTGGACGCAGGCGCGGATGGGACTGACTCAGCACCGGGTAGTAGCCGAGCATGGCTGTACCGACAACGCCAACGCCCATGCCGACTGAGCGCAGGAAACGACGACGCGCTTCCTGTGCGCGGCGCTTACTGACTTTGGGTTTGGGCCGGGATTTAGATTGATCCGGTGAGCTCATACGGCATTATCCTCGTGGCTTACCATTTGTGGCGTGTTGTCTCTAATCATAAGAACCGGATCACTGAAGGGCGCCAGTCGTTCAAGAAAGTCGATTACTTCCAGAATAGCGGAGCCTTTGAAAAATTGTGCGCCGGGCACATCCACCCACAGCCGATCTGACCAGGAATAGATTTCATGTGGCGTATCGCCTACGCCGTCATGATTCAGATCAAAGCCTTCATAGTCATCCCAGTAATTGTCTTTCCAGACGTTGCGATTGGCTGTGCCGCCGCCGGATACGGCTACCGGGGTGATGTTGCCCTTGAACTGATTGCCAATGAAGTGGTTGCCTTTCCAGTCATTGAGAAAACGAATGCCGATGGCGTTGAAGGCGATCAGATTATTTTTCATTAAATTCGTCGCCTCCGGATCATAAGGGGAAACATCCAGATAAAGTCCGGTTGAGCAATACATGATTTTATTGTCTTCAAGCACCAGCCCCGAGGTTTCCTTGAAACCAATGCCAATACCGCTGGCGCCGGTTGCATGGGTAATTTCATTTCTGCGTAGAATCACGCCGTCTGAGTACATCAGAAAAATCCCCACCGCATTATTTAAAAACTCGTTATCCTCAATCAGGTTGTAACGGGAATACATGAAGTGCAGGGAATACCGGCCGTTAGTGACGCGGTTGCGAGCGACATAATTGTCGGCGGAATACCAGATGACAAAGTCGCGGGCGTTGTCGATTACATTGTCGGTAATTTTATTTTTGAAGCTATACCAGAGCCGGATGGCGTCACCGCGCATGCCCAGTTCATGATCCTGTGAGCTGATGTGGTTGCGGCGAACGATATTGCTCTCCGATAACTGCAGGTCAATCCCGAACAGGGTGTTTTCAATAATATTGTCCTTGATGACATTGAAATTACCGCGCACCTGCACGCCCGCATCGATGTCGTTGTGGGATTCACCGGAGTTGATCAGGCGCAGGTTGCGTATGCTGCCGCCGTCAGTGTCGAGATAGATCACCGATCCCTTGCCGCCGGCATCGATAGTTACCTTGTTTTGGCCGTCAAGGGTGATGGGAAGTTCGATAGTCACCGGGCCGGCATAGATGCCGGGCGGCGGGACAACGGTGTCCCCGGCTTTGGCGGCATCGATCAGGGGTTGTAACGGTGGATAGGTTGTCGAGTTTTCGTTTTCATCACTGTGAGCAGACGTTGCTAATAAAACAAGGCCTGCGATGATGAGACTGAAAAAGTAGATACGTTGTCGCAATGACGATTCCTGTTTTGTCCTGGCGATTAATTTTTTCATGTCCGGTTGTAGGTGCGGCTGTAGGTACGGCTTCAGCCGTACTTAATATAGCGCCGATGTACGGCTGAAGCCGTACCTACAGGGCGCCGCTCTCTTTAAGTTGACGACGGCGCACCAGCGCGGCGGCGGACAGCAATATGGAAAACACCAGCATTAATAGAAAACCAATATCCGGATAGGAATGGGTGCTGAATTGCGCCACTTTTCCCTGTCCAAAAACGGTCGGCATAAAGGGTTTTACGGTAAACGCGCCCATCTGGTTGAGATTATGACCAAACCACCATAACCAGCCGGCGTATTCGATGACGAAGAAAACGGGTAACGCCAGTGGGACAAGAATCAGCAGCCAGTAAAATAGGCCGCCAGTGCGTCGGGTGGCGATTAGTAGAAATAACATAGCGGCGGAGAGTCCGATGAAGACGATGTTGATGGCCAGTTTCAGAGTCCTGACCATGGGCACGATTTCTTCCTGATTGTTGAAGTACCGTCCCAGACTTTTGCCATAATGCCAGGCCATAACCTGATAACCGCTGCCATTCCATTCTTCGCGCAGGGAGGGATCCTGGTTCTGTTGGCCTTTTTCGAAGGTGATGCGAATAGATTCCAGCAGCCGCTGTTTGTCACTGCTGTTGGTTTCTGATTTTTCGTCCTCCGAGGTTTTGACTTCGATGCCAGAAGCTTCCAGTGATTTTTTCATGCGCGCAATGAGCGCCGCGCCGGCATCCAGATCCCCGGCGCCGGCGTCCTTGTCGCTGGCGTCCTGATCCAGAGAGTTAACCATCGCGAAAATGAATCCGCTGTTTTCCAGCGCAATGCCATCATCGCCATATATGGTGAGGTACATCCAGATAAAGATGGCCGCAAAGCCGACGCCAAGAACAGTCGTGCGTAATTTGGAGTTGGTAATGACAAAGCCCAGCAGCATGACTGCGAGGAAGGCGATGAGGAACTGAGAATAAGCGCGTTCGACCGGGCCACCGGCGGCAATCGGATACATGCCTACATAGTGGTTGATGGTGTCCATTTCATGTACGCAGTCGAGCGCTTCATCTTCAACAATTTCGACATTTTCGATTTTTTTGCAGCCGTTAAAGACGCCGTTCATGTGAAACTGAATGCGCACGCCATCGGGAAAGGCGTCTTCAGGATAGTTGGGTGCGGTCAGCGATACCCACCATATTGGCGAATAATAAATGATTGCCAGAACAAGGAGTGCGGCTGCGATCAGGCCGGACACGATCAAGGTTTGTTTTGATTGTGTCGAATTCGTCATTGTCTGAATACCTGTTTGTTTGTCAATGTAAAATTATATGAGCCAATAGTAATATAGAATAAGTCCAGATACCTGGGCAGCTCATATTCTGAATGATTAGATGGTTCTTGACTTTGTGTAATGATGAGGCAGGGAAGCCTGCCTCACCGTTAGTTATGCACAGATGAATGTGCGAAATGTATGCCCGTTGCGCTTAAGATCTAGTCAAAATCCGGATTCCGCCAGTCCTTGGACGGCGCCAGATCTTTTTTCGGCACCGGAATGCGTGACACATAATTGATCACCATTTGCATGTCTTTATCGGTAAAGCTCTTGATCTGCTTCACCATGTCCGGGTTGGCGTTGCGGCGCTTACCGTCACGAATCCATTCAAACTGGCGCAGCATGTATTTGTAGTGCTGGCCGGCAAGACGGGGATAGAATTTTTCCTGACTGCCTTCCCCATTGTCGCCATGACATTTTATGCAATTGTCATGATAGAGTTTTTTACCCTGCTCAAATTCAGGCGTGCCCTTGGCCCATTCACCCTTGCCGTTGTCAGGATTCATCGGCAGTTTGGCGATATAGCCGGTGACGTCGGCCAGCGCCTGCGCGTCACCGATGGATTCAGGCAGGGCAAAGGGGTACATGGTGGGATTGTCGCGGTTACGGGCGCGAATATCCGCCAGCTGTTTAATCAGCACATTTTTATGCTGACCGGCCAGCTGTGGGAAGGTGCCATCGTGGGTGCCCCAACCTTCGGGCATGTGACAGGCGGAGCAGACTTCAAAGACATCCATGCCGTTTTCAATATCGGGTTTGAGGTGCAGCGCCTCATCTTTTTCACCGTGATCCTGATTCCAGCCGGCGGCCAGCGCAACGCCTGATAAGCTAAGGCTGAAACAGGCGGTGGTGAGCAGGCTTGTGAATATCTTCTTCATTTTAAAAACTCCAGAATGTGCCAAATAGTATGGATACGCATTAAAAATCCGTATCCTGTTAATGCCAATACCCTACGTTAGTAATTGGTTATAGGCTAATATTTCCATGTCGTATGCCCGGCTTCCTTGATGTTTGTCAAATTACAAACTATTTCAGCCCGGACAGGTACTTTGCGACAGCAGCCATTTCGTTCTCGTTAATCATGCCCATCACTCCTTTCATGGCTGCAGTATTGCCATTGTTGCGCGCGCCGCTTTTGATATCTTTCATCTGTTGCAGCAGGTATTTCTCCATTTGTCCGGCCAGTTTTGGGGCGTTCATGGCCGCCATCGGTGATTTGGCGTCTTTGCCGTGGCAGGCCGGGCAGCCGCCTTTGGCGGGATTGTTATAGATGGCCTTGCCGTCCAGCGCCAGTGTTTGGCCGCTAAAACCAATACCGGCAAGAAGCATGGCTGAAAGTAAGGTTTTTTTGTTTGGATGTTTCATTTTATTACTCCGGAAATGTGTTTAATTTTAAATCTTTGGGTTTACTGGCTCGCGGCTTACGCAGGACAGTTTTGGTTCGTTTTGTTGCTCGAAAAAAACGGGGAGGCGCACAAGCGCACCCCCCCGTTGTGAGAAGATCAGGTCTTATTTAATCTTCTTGGCGCCGTTTTGTTCCAGATAGGTTTTGGCGCGCAGCCCCATATCAGCAGTCTTAACCTGATATTGCCACCACTGGTTGGCCCAGAGCATGGCGTTCTGCCAGTCTTTCCTGGCCGCAGCGGCTTCCGATTTCTTCTTCGCTTCGGCGGCGAAACCAAGCTGGTCGGTCGCATCTTCCACCAGCGCCACGACAGTCGGGAAATCCTTGTAGTTGTGGCTGGTGATAAAGGCGACGACAGAGTCAATCACCGCCTGCGTATCGAGGTTGGTTTTGACCTGTTTCTTGTAGTCAGCTTCGGTGTATTTCACCCCTTCCTTCATGCCACTGGCCTTGGCCTTGTAGCCCTTGGGTTGCACCAGCATATAGCCCTGCATTTCCAGATGGAGCGCGGAGCAAAACTCTGTACAGTAGTAAGGGTACACACCGGCTTTATCGGCAATGAAGCGCGCGGTGGCGGTTTTGCCGGGTTCAACCGAGAGATTGACGTTGCCGCCACGCATGGCGAAACCGTGGGTTTCATCCTGCGCGCGTTCGAGGTTGGTCAGATGAATGATGACTTCATCGCCTTCCGTCACTTCCAGAATTTCAGGATTGATGTGAGAGCGAATTAGAGTGCCAAAGACCTCGACCTTACCCGGTGAGCGGACAATTTTTTCACGACCGGCGCGCGCCTTGTAGGGTGAACGCTTGTCTTCACGACTGTTCCAGCCGGAACGATAACGAATAGCGGGTTTCAGTTTGTCGGCCTTGATGGCGACGGCGTAGTGAGGTTCGCCCAGTGGCAGCGGCATATCGTAAAGCAGTTGCATTTTATCGCCGCTGATGTCGATCAACTGGTGATTTTGCGGATGCAAAGGACCGACCGGATTGAAACGATCAATCGCCAGTTTGTTTAAGGCAACCAGATATTTACCATCAGGTGAAACGGTGTCGCCTTCCATCGCCATCAGGTGACCGATATTGTAATGAATCGGCATCTGATCCAGCACCTTGCCGGTACAGTAGTTCCACTTGGTAACCATAGAATCCACGTAGATGGAGGTGTAGACGATGCACTTCTTGCTGTCATATTGGGTATGCAGCGGGCCGAGACCAACATTGACTTGAGTGTGCAGGGCGTCTTTCATGGCGATGATCGGAATCCCATAGGGATCCTTGCCTTCGAATTTTTTCGCCTTGGCGGCTTTCATAATCTTGTCGAAGCTGTACACCCAGGTGTGGCTGTCGAGCTTGCCGGAGACGATCATGAATTTACCGTCGGGGCTGACATCGACGCCGTGCGGACTCTTGGGCTCGGGCACCAGATAGAGAATGCCATTATCAACGGCGGTTTTAATGGACAACACCTTGTGGCCGTTAATGGTTTTGGCTTTACCAGCTTTAACCAGTTCAGCGGCTTTTTTCCAGTTGATGACATGCAGGAAATCGGTGTCTTTGGAGGAACAGCCGGCTTCAAAAGGGGGCCGTCCGCGTTCGATGCCGCCAACATAACGTTCAGAACAGAATGAGTTGGTGAATGACCATCCGTAGGATGGGCCTTTACCGGCATCAGACAAATCCTGACTATAGGGAGGCAGTTCGATGGAGAAGGATTGCTCCGGTTTGATCCGGCCTTCTTTCATATCAAATTTCCAGTAAGTGACCGCACCCCGGTATTTGTCGTTGAAATCTTCGAGGGGAACGAATTCATCAGTGAGTGGGCCGGCGTATTGGGAAGCTTCGATGATGTACTCTGTATTTGGAGTAACAAAGGCGCCGCCGTGTTCAGATTTCATGATCGGATTAACAACGATTTGCTTGGTTTCAAAATCGTGCAGATCAATTACTGCGATGCGAGGGTTATTCTTGTCGTTAATAAACAGATACTTACCATTATAGTCACCCTTTGTCTCAGAAAGGGCGGGGTGATGAGTATCGCCAAATTTAATATCCTTGCCGTTAATCCGGCCTTGCGCCAGCACGGCTTTGGATTCTTCATCGAAGCCGTAACCCTGCCAGGGTTCAGGTGTGAATACGGCGATGTATTTCAGAATGCGCATAGACGGGATACCGTAGACGATAACCTGACCGCTTTGACCGCCAGAACTAAAGACGAGGTATTCATCACGACCACCGGTAGGCACATAAGTTTTTGCCGCGGCCAGCACATCTTTTTGAGTCAGGCCGCGTTCTTTCATCACTTGTTCCAGTGATGATGCTGACCATGCTGATGATGCTGCTGACAGCCCGATGGCTACCCCTGCTGCAAGGGACAGGGCTCGTTTGGCTGATTTGAACATTACTGATATTCTCCCAATTGGTTAATTAAATTACTCAGGTTCAATTTATAACTTTGAATTTCGATGATTGTCTATTCAGTTTTCCCACGCCTTGATGTACGTCAACGTTATGTTGCAAATGGCGCAAGCTGTACGAAATCATACAGCCAACGAAGTTAAACGTAGACCGATAAAATAAAAAAGCAAAGATTTTTCTGAAAAAATATTTTTGACAGATTTGGCAGCGCCATAAAGATAAACTTTACCCACTGAAGTTATAAAACTTAACCAGGCAGCCATAAAAAAAATAGTACATAAATCAGGAATTATAATTCCCTGCAAAGGAATATGGATAAAGCGGAATGATAACAGTCTATAAATATAGTGTGGCATTCACTATATATATGAAGTTGATTATTGGGGTGGGTTTTCTGTTATTGCTTTCAGCCTGTTCCTCACAAAGCAGCGCGCCTCTGAGTGAACCCGTGCGGCTTGATTATAATTTACTTTTGAGTTTGCCAACCCGGCCTGTTTCTTATGAACATAAAATCAGACCAATTCTTGAGCACCGTTGTGTCGTTTGCCACGGTTGTTACGATGCGCCTTGCCAGTTGAAGCTTTCAGCTTATGAGGGATTAATACGAGGTGCAAACAAGACGAAGGTTTATGATGGAACGCGTATTCTGGGAGTAAAACCAACGCGCTTGTTTATTGATGCGAAAACGACGGAGCAATGGCGTGATAAAGGTTTTCGGCCTGTTCTGAATGAAATTAACAGAAAAGATCCAGAACAAAATCTGGAGAATTCCGTACTTTACCAGTTGTTGCGATTAAAACAGTTGCATCCACAGGCGCGGGTTGGTCGTTTGTCAGAAAAATTTGATCTTGAGCTGAATCGCAATCAAAGTTGCCCAACCCGGGAAGAGTTTGATGACTATGCTAAAAAAAATCCAGACTGGGGGATGCCTTATGCCATGCCTAATTTACGCGAATCAGAATATCGAGTGCTGGTGCAATGGCTGGCGCAGGGCGCGCCCCGGGATGCGGCGCCGGCGAGGTCAGAGGAAGCGCATCGGCAGATCGAAAAATGGGAAGAGTTTTTAAATCAGAATACGCTGAAAGAAAAGCTGGTCAGCCGTTATCTTTATGAACATTTATTTCTGGCTCATATTCATTTTGAAAACACACCGGCGCGGGAATTTTATCGTTTGGTGCGTTCACGCAGCGCACCCGGCCAGGTGGTGGATGAAATCGCCAGTTTGCGGCCTTATGACGATCCTTTTAAAGATTCCGGTGCAGCGGTATTTTATTATCGTTTTCTGCGCTATACCCCGAGCATCGTCGCCAAGGATCATGTGGTCTACAGTTTGTCGGATGCGCGCATGCGGCGTTATGGCGAACTGTTTTTCAAACCGGATTACCAGGTGACCGCCTTACCTTCCTATAAACCTGAAATAGCCTCTAACCCACTTAAAGCTTTTGCCGCTATTCCGCCGATATCCCGGAATCAATTCTTATTGGATGATGCGCGGTTTTTTATTGAGGGATTTATTAAAGGGTCGGTTTGTCGAGGGCAGGTTGCTCTGAATGTCATTGAAGATCGATTCTGGGTGGTATTTCTTGCGCCGCAGGAAAAAACATTTTTGGACAAACCCGGTTTTCTTGATTCAGTTTCAGATTATCTGCAGCTGCCGATCGAACGAGGCGACACTTTTAATATATTAAGTATCTGGACAGATTACTGGCAACGCTATCAACATTATGTTGAGGCAAAGGAAAAACATTTTCGCCAGTTGCAGATGAAGACCTTAGCCGAGTCGATGAGTTATATCTGGGATGGCGATGGCCACAATCGTAATGCCGCATTAACCGTTTTCCGTCATTTTGACAGCGCCTCAGTCAGGCAAGGGCTTATTGGTGATTATCCGGAAACCGCCTGGATGATTGATTATCCCATGTTTGAAAGAATTCATTATTTGTTGGTGGCAGGTTTTAATGTATATGGCAATCTGGGACATCAGCTTAATGCACGCCTGTATATGGATTTTTTGCGCATGGAAGGCGAAGATAATTTTTTGTCTTTTATTCCAGCTAGCAAGCGTGAAAGAATTAGAAATTCCTGGTATGAGGGGATGCGTTCAAAGCAGCAGAAAATATTTAGTACTCGAAAAGACTGGTTGAGTGTGAATAAGGTGACGGGCTACCAGAGCGATAATCCCCAACGTGAACTTTATCAACACATTCAGCAGCGTCTGGCGTCTATTACGCCAATGGATGATTATATAAATCGTTGCACTGATTGTCGTGATGTGGCCGTGGACACTGCCGAAAAACAGGTTGACAGAATGATGCGTAAAATCGCAAAAATTCAAGGCGAAGTTATTCGTGTGTTTCCTGACGTGGCCTTTGTTCGGGTGAATACCGGAAAAGATCAGCATTTGGTCTATACCTTGATCAGAAATAAAGCATATAAAAACCTGTCCTCATTTCTTGACGATGGCAAAGATAGCTGGGCGCTCTCGCGGGATGTCGAGAACGACAGTATGACGGTGATTAAGGGACTTGAAGGCAGCTATCCTAATTTTTTCTTTGATGTGAATTTGGCTGAAATTAAACAATTTGTGGATCAGTATGCAACGATACGGACAATGAAAGATTATGAATATTTTGTTGCTCGTTTTGGCGTGCGCCGAACTCAAATCTCTTTTTGGGAAATTGCCGACTGGTTTCAGGCGCACTATGCTGAGGAGCAGCCGGTACGCTCAGGCCTGTTGGATCTTAATCGCTACCACAATCGTTGATAATAACAGCAGACATTTTTTGGCTAAAACATGACATATTTTCCATTTTCGGTGCGCCTGTGCCATTTACTATGAGATTGAGTTAAGACTCAGGATAAAAATAAGATCGCAGCTTTTTGCAAATGCTCGCTTTTTATAGAGTATGCTGAATTAATAATGTTAAAAGTCGAAATGGGAGGCGAATACTGGCGGTATAGACTTTTCTTGCAAATAGTCTATTTTCAATCATTACATCTTCTTGATATACGTCAAGGCGGGTAGTCAGGCATAAAGATAGATTCGAAGAAGAATTTCTACCGGAGGGACATAACCATGAAAAGCAATACCATTTATAAATTGGGGGGGGTGATGATGGCATTGTCATTGTCCGCCAGCGTTGCATGGGCAGCGGCTCCCAAAGCACCAGCGTTGACCGATGCTGAATTTGATAAAGCCAAACAGATTTTCTTTGAACGTTGCGCCGGTTGTCACGGCGTATTGCGTAAGGGCGCAACTGGTAAACCGCTGACACCGGATATTACGCTGAAAAAGGGGCTGGACTACCTGAAGGCTTTCATTACCTATGGTTCACCTGCGGGTATGCCGAACTGGGGCACATCGGGTGAGTTGACCGAGAAAGAAATCGATATCATGGCGCGTTATTTGCAAAACGAGCCGCCGGTGCCGCCGGAATACGGTATGAAGGAAATGATGGCGACCTGGAAAGTCATTATTCCGGTGAACAAACGTCCAAAGAAACAGATGAACAACTTCAATCTGAACAATATTTTCTCGGTCACCTTACGTGATGCGGGACAGATTGCGCTGGTTGATGGCGACAGCAAGAAAATTCTCAATGTAATCAAGACAGGCTACGCGGTACATATTTCCCGCATGTCTACCTCGGGTCGCTATCTCTATGTGATTGGTCGTGATGCGAAAATTAATCTTATCGATCTATGGATGAAAAAGCCGGATACTGTGGCGGAAATCAAGATCGGTCTGGAAGCCCGTTCGGTGGAAACGTCCAAATACAAGGGCTATGAGGACAAGTATGCGATTGCCGGATCCTACTGGCCGCCGCAATTTGTGATCATGGACGGGGATACACTGAAACCAAAGCAGATCGTTTCGACCCGTGGCATGACCGTCGATACTCAGGAATATCACCCCGAGCCTCGTGTGGCGGCAATTATTGCTTCACATGAGCATCCGGAATTCATCGTCAACGTCAAGGAAACCGGCAAGGTGCTGATGGTGAACTACAGTGATATCGAAAATCTCAAGATCACGACCATTGGCGCTGCACGCTTCCTGCATGACGGCGGCTGGGATTCCACTCACCGCTATTTCATGTCGGCGGCGAATAAATCCAACAAGATTGCGGTGATTGATTCCAAGACTGACAAGCTGGTGAAACTGGTTGAAGTGGGCAAGATCCCGCATCCGGGACGTGGCGCCAACTTCAACGATCCGAAGTACGGACCTGTCTGGGCGACCAGCCATCTGGGCGATGATACGATTTCTGTGATTGGTACAGACCCTGTGAAGCACAAAAAGAATGCCTGGAAGGTTGTGCGCACGCTGAAAGGCCAGGGTGGTGGTTCACTGTTTATCAAGACGCATCCCAAGTCTCACCATTTATATGTAGATACTCCGCTTAATCCGGATGAAAAACTCAGTCAGTCTGTGGCCGTGTTTGATCTGAAAAATCTGGACAAGCCCTTCAAAGTGCTGCCAATTGGCAAGTGGGCGAAACTGGGCAAAGGCGCGAAACGTGTTGTTCAGCCGGAGTTCAACAAAGCGGGAGACGAAGTCTGGTTCTCGGTCTGGAGTGGCAAGAAAGAAGAATCAGCCATCGTGATTGTGGATGACAAGACACTGAAGCTGAAGAAGGTCATCAAGGA
>WFVC01000163.1 GCA_015491815.1 Gammaproteobacteria bacterium
TAATTCCGTTCGCCCTGAGCCTGTCGAAGGGTGAACCATATAACATTATGATTTTACAATGCTTAGCGTTCATGGTTCGCCCCTTCGTCAGGCTCAGGACTTCACCACGAACGGCGGAATTAATCAGAGCTCCCTAAAACATAACACAAGTCAGGCTAAAAAAACGGAACAACTTAACGCGATTTGTTTTATTTCAAATGTGCAAATGGAGTAAATTAGTCAAGCCCCCCCTGAGCCAGTTTGGCAGGATCGAGTAATCGCCTGAGTTCGGCTTCGCTGAGTTCGGTCATCTCCAGCGCCACCTCCATGACCGGGCGGTTTTCCGCATAGGCTTTTTTGGCGATGGCCGCGCCTTTTTCGTAGCCGATGACCCGGTTCAATGCGGTGACCAGAATCGGATTTTTCGCCAGCGCCTGATTAATATTTTCGTGGTTGACGCTGAAGCCGTCGATGGCCCTGTCGGCCAGCAACCGCGCGCCGTTGCTGAGGAGTTCGATGCTCTGCAACAGGTTGTGCGCAATCAGTGGCAGCATCACGTTTAACTGAAAATTACCGGACTGGCCGCCAAGGGTGATGGCGGCATCATTACCGATAACCTGCGCACAGACCATGGCCACGGCTTCGGGAATTACCGGGTTGATCTTGCCGGGCATGATCGAGCTGCCCGGCTGCAATGCGGGCAGGGCGATTTCACTGAGGCCCGCCAGCGGGCCGCTGTTCATCCAGCGTAGATCGTTTGAGATTTTCATCAGCCCTACCGCCAGTGTTTTTAACTGGCCGCTCATCTCCACCGCGCTGTCCTGAGTGGCGAGGCCGCTGAAATAATTATCCATACTGGTGAAGGGCAGCGTTGTCTCGCTGGCCAGTTCGAGCGCCACCTGTTTGCCGAATTGCGGATGCGCGTTAATGCCGGTGCCGACGGCGGTGCCGCCCTGCGCCAGCGCATACAGTCGTGGCAGGCTGGCGTCGATACGATTCAGCGCCTGTTCGATCTGATTTTGCCAGGCGCTCAGTTCCTGTCCCATGCTCACGGGCATGGCGTCCATCAGGTGGGTGCGCCCGGTTTTGATCACGTTTTTCAGTTCTTCGGCGCGAATTTCAATGGTGTTGGCCAGATGTTGCAATGCCGGGCGCAACTTCCGGTTGATTTCCAGACAGGCGCTGACGTGAATCGTGGTTGGGATCACGTCATTGGAACTTTGACTCATATTGACATGATCGTTGGGGTGAATATCCAAACCCGAATCGCGGCCGGCCAGTCGGGCGATGACTTCGTTGGCGTTCATATTGGTGCTGGTGCCGGAGCCGGTCTGGTAGATATCGATGGGAAATTGATCCGCATACTGGCCTTCGGCAATTTGCAGCGCGATTTTTTTAATCGCCCCGGCCCTGTCGGCATCGAGCAGCCCGAGTTTTTCGTTGGCGGTGGCGCAGGCCTGTTTGACCCTGGCGAGGGCGCGAATAAAGGCGGCGGGCATGGGTTGGCCGCTGATGGGGAAGTTTTCGACAGCGCGCTGGGTCTGGGCGCCGTACAGCGCATCGGCAGGCACCTGTAATTCGCCCATGCTGTCATGTTCGGTGCGATATGTTTTGTCACTCATGATATTTTTTGAGCCTGCTCCACTTTCCAGTGATGAATGGTTTCTTCGACGACGCGCCAATGCTCATCGGCTTCGAGTTCCAGAATAATATCCTTGTCGACAAAAACGCGCATGCCATTGCAGGCCTGCATGATTTCTTCGACGTGAAAGCCGAGGCGGCGGCCGGTGATGGTCTTGATATTGAGCAGCCGGTAGTCGAGCGCCAGCAACTGCGCCTGACTGAATTCGGTATGGCGGCGTTTTTTCCACTGCTCATAGCCAATGATCTGACCACCCGGGAGGCCGTAGATCTGGACTCGTTCGGAAACCAGCCGCATGTGGGCGTCAAGATCCCGGGTCTCGACACTGCGGGTGAGTTGCTTAAGCCAGTTTCCAATAATCGTTTGCGGCATCGGGTTTATGTGTGGTTAATTATTAATCAATTCAGGGGCCGGCAAATTTTCTATCAAGCCCGTTGTTGTATGTTAACGGCAGTTGGGCGAAAAAGTATAAAACTGTTGTTATATCTGGATTTTAACGGAGAATTTTAGTCGCTGTCATGAATAAGTCACGAATAATTTCAGCGGCCGAAGGGGTGGAATTCTTGACCTTGACGGGCAAAAGCCCGATCATAGGCCGCTTTGTGAGCGGGCAGTGGCGATATTTTCCGGCCCGGCGCGTGGGCATCCCGGTATTTTCGTGGGATGGGACTGAATTTTTCAAAGAATTTAAAGCTTAATCAGTGAAGGAGCCTTATGAACGACGCAGATAAAAAACGTCTGTTAAAGGAAATGATATTTTTCCGCCGTTTCGAAGACCGGACATTTGAAGCCTATATGGAACGCAAGATTGGTGGCTTCCTACATCTTTATTCCGGACAGGAAGCGGTTGCAACAGGGGTACTTGAGAAAGCCATGCTCGGCAAGGGCACCGATAATGACTATGTGATCACCGGTTATCGTGATCATGTTCACGCACTGAAAGCCGGCGCGCCGGCGCGTGAAGTCATGGCTGAACTGTATGGCAAAGAAACCGGCTCCTCCCGTGGCCGGGGTGGCTCCATGCATATTTTCGACCCGTCCGTGAATTTCATGGGCGGTTATGCGCTGGTGGGCCAGCCGTTCCCGCTGGCGGCCGGTCTGGCGATGGGCTGCAAGCACAAGGGCAGCAAGCAGATCGCCATCTGTTTCCTCGGCGATGGCGCCAATAATCAGGGCACTTTCCATGAAACCATGAACATGGCCAAGGTCTGGAACCTGCCGGTGCTGTTTGTCTGCGAAAACAACGGTTACGCCATCGGTACGCACATTGATCGTTCCACCGCAGTCAAGGATCAGTACAAGCGCGTCTGCGCCTATGATATGGAAGCCAGTCAGCATGACGGCATGGATATCGAGACGGTGATGGAGGCGGCGGAAAAGGCGATTGATTTTGTGCGCAGCGGCAAAGGGCCGTATTTCATTGAATTCATGACCTACCGTTTCCGTGGCCACTCCATGTCAGACGCCAAGGGTTATCGCACCCGTGAAGAAGAACTCGAATGGGAAAAACGCGATCCGATCAAGATTTTCAGCAAGCGTCTGATCGAGCAGGGTCTGATCACGGAAGATGACATCAAGGCAATGGAGAAGGATATCGATGATGAAATAGAAAACGACATCATCAAGTTTTCAGAGGAAAGTCCGGAGCCGAAAGTCGAAGACTTGCACAAGTACGTTCTGGATGACGATCCCGATCCACGCTGGATTGGTCCGCTGCAACAGTAATTTAGAGGAAAAAGCATGGCAGAGATTGCATACTGGGAAGCGATTCGTCGCGCCCATGATGAGGAAATGGCGAACGATCGTATGGTCATCGCCATGGGTGAGGATATTGGTGTCGCCGGCGGTACGTATAAGGCCACACTCGGCCTGTATGACAAATACGGTGAGGAGCGGGTGATCGATACCCCGATTTCAGAAAACTCCTATACCGGCATTGGGATCGGCGCGTCGATGGTCGGCATGCGTCCGATTATCGAAATCATGTCCATCAACTTCGCCCTGCTGGCGCTGGATACACTGGTCAACGCCGCCGCCAAAATTCGTTACATGTCCGGTGGCCGGGCGCAGTGTCCGATTGTGATGCGCACCCCTGGTGGTACCGCCCATCAGTTGGCAGCCCAGCATTCCGCACGTTTAGCACGTATGTTTATGAGCACCTCCGGTTTGCGCGTGGTCACACCGCGGGGGCCGATCGATGCCTATGGCATGCTCAAATCCGCCGTGCGCTGTAATGATCCGGTGATCATTATCGAACACGAACAGATGTATAACCTGAAAGAAGAAGTGCCGGATGAAGAATTTTTCCGCCCGCTGGAAGGCGCGGAAATTGTGCGCGAAGGCAGCGACATCACTCTGGTCGGTTATAACTTCAGCGTGCATCTTTGTCTTGAAGCCGCCAAACGTCTGGAGGCCGATGGTATTAACGCCGAAGTGCTGGACTTACGTTCGTTAAAACCACTGGATCGCGAAACCATTCGCAAGTCGGTGGAAAAAACGCATCGCGTATTAATCGCGGAAGAAGACGAGGCTCCTGTCGGTGTGGGCGCGGAAATCATGGCCCTGATCAACGAAGACTGCTTCTTCGCGCTCGATGCGCAACCCGTACGCATTCATGCGGCGGACGTACCCGTGCCTTATAACGCCCGTCTTGAAAAAGCCGCGATTCCCAGCGCCGAGGATGTTTATCAGGGCGCGCTGAAAGTAATGGGCAAGATTTAAATTTAGATACAAGGTACAGGATAACAAGATACAAGCGTAATGTTTTGCCGAGGCGATTTCTTGTATCTTGTATCTTGTATCTTTAATCTTGTATCTGACAATTATTTTAATGACCAGGTGAGTGATATCACCTGAGCTTACAGGTTCTTACAAGCATGTCTGATCCATACATTATAAAAATGCCCAAACTTTCCGACACCATGGAAGAAGGTGTGGTGGTGAGTTGGGAAAAGGAAATTGGCGACAAGGTTGAGCGTGGCGATATTGTGGCCACGGTGGAAACCGACAAGGCCATCATGGATGTGGAAGTGTTTCGCGAAGGTTACCTGTCCGGGCCGATGGCCGAGATTGATTCCACCGTGCCGGTGGGTGAAGCGATGGCTTATCTGGTCGCCAGCGCTGATGAGGTTCAGCAGGGTGGCGAAGCGCCGGCTGAAAGCGCTGCGGCCGATGACCGCCATGAAGAGGCGCTTGAAGAAGAAGCCGCGCCTGCCGATGAGGTTCCCGCGGATGCGCATACTATTTTAATGCCCAAGCTTTCCGACACCATGGAAGAAGGCGTGATGGTGAGCTGGGAAAAAGAAATCGGTGACAAGGTTGAGCGTGGCGATGTGGTCGCGCAGGTGGAAACCGATAAAGCCATCATGGATGTGGAAGTGTTCCGTGAAGGCTATCTGTCCGGGCCGATGGCTGAAATTGATTCCACCGTGCCGGTGGGGGAGGCGATTGCCTATCTGGTTGCCGAGCCTGAGCAGGTATTGAATAGTAAAAAATCCGCCCGCAGCAGCGCGGGTAAAAGCGACAGTCAGGCGAAAGCAAAACCGATTCCCGCCGGCGCCGCCAAAGCGAAAACCCATATTCCGGCGATGCCGCATGGGGCGACCCCTGCGCCCCGGCCAAAAAATAAACCGGCCACCCCTTATGCGCGGCAACTGGCCGGCGCCCACGGGATTGATCTGAACAGCATTACCGGCACGGGGGCGGATGGCGTGATCATCGCCGCCGATGTGCTGAACAGCAATGTGCAAAAGACCGCGACCAAGCGTATTTTCCAGGTGCCGGGCGAAGGCCGCGCGATGACCGCGATGGAAAAAGCCGTGGCCCACAACATGGAATATTCACTTTCCATGCCGCTGTTCCGGGTGACGGTGAATGTCGATCCGGCGGCGTTGAAAACCGCTTCCAAAGCCAAAGGCTTTTCGCTGACGGTGACCCTGGCCAAGGCCGCCGCGCTGGCGATTGAAAAACATCCTGTTATCAATGCGGTTTACCAGCATGAAGATCGCATCGTCGAACGCGATCAGGTCGATATCGGGCTGGCGGTGGAAACCGAAGGCATGGGACTGGTGGTGCCGGTATTGCGCGATGCGGCCAGTCGTTCACTGGCCGAGCTGGCGGCTGACTGGAAAGATCTGGTCGATCGCGCTCGCGCCCGGCGTTTGAAGCCGGAAGAATATTCCAACCCGACCTTCACTATTTCCAACATGGGCATGATGGGCGTGGCCCAGTTTGACGCCATTCCTTCGCCGGGCACCTCGGCGATATTCGCGATTTCGACCCTCGGCCCGCAGGGCATGCCGGTCACCATCACCGCCGATCATCGCATCGTCAATGGCGCCGATGCGGCCAAGTTCCTGAATACTTTCCGTGATCTGGTGCAGAACCCGTCATGGCTGGATGGCAGCGCGGCGGCGAGCAGCGCATCGGCTGCGCCGAAAACCGCCAGCTTTGATTTCAAGATGCCGGAAGGCGACTGGGACTACGATGTCGTGGTCATCGGTGGCGGTCCCGGGGGCGAGGATTGCGCGCGCGATCTGGTGGAACACGGCTTCAAGGTCGCCATGATCAATGATGCGCCGCTCCCCGGTGGGGAATGTCTGTGGCGTGGTTGTATTCCCTCCAAGGCCTGGCGCGCCGCGGCGGATCGCATTCGCGACCGCGCCCATGACATTCACCTTGGCGTCAAGGGGACGACCAAACCGACGCTGGACTGGAAAACCATGGAAAAAACCCGCCGCAGCGTGTTGGAGAAACGCGGCGAAATGGCTCTGAACACCGATAAGGGGGTGAAGATCAATGTGATTCAGGGCTTTGCCCGCTTCATTGATGACCATCATGTAGAAATCGATACCGGCGGCAATCAGAGTGATCCGCATCGCCGTTCGACTGCCGGTGATGGCAGCAAGACCTCAAGTCTCAGTTTCGGTGTCGCGGTGATCGCCACCGGCGCGCCGCCCTTCGTGCCGCCGATCCCCGGCGCATTCGATGGGCTGGAAAGCGGCGGCGTACTGACCTCGGATACGGTCTGGGGACTCAAATCTGTACCCAAACGTCTGGGCGTGATTGGTGGCGGGGCCATCGGTGTGGAAATGGCGCAGATTTTTCAGGACTTCGGTACGACAGTGAAGCTGTTTGAAGGTCAGGAACGCATTCTGGCCGAGGTTGAGCCGGAGATCGCCAAACAGCTCACCGCCGTGCTCAACGAGGATCCGCGTCTGACGATTGAAACGGCGGCTAAAATCGCCGAGGTTACCGGCAAGCCGGGCGAGATGAAACTGGCCTACGA
>WFVC01000164.1 GCA_015491815.1 Gammaproteobacteria bacterium
ACTTCAACAAAGCCTACAGGCGCACCGGAACGCTATGGGAAGGTCGCCACAAATCCAGTCTGGAGCAAAGCGAACGCTACCTGCTCACCTGCATGCGATACATCGAACTCAATCCGGTAGCAGCCGGTATGGTCGACAAGCCCGAACAATATCGCTGGTCCAGTTATCTTTCAAATGCCTGGGGTGAGCCAGGAATCATCACAAGGCACGACGAGTACTTGAGGCTGGATCGCGATGAAGAAAGGCGACTTCATAGCTATCGGGCATTGTTCAGCTCGGCAATCGATGCCGATGATATTCATGTCATCAAATCCGCGGCAAAGTACAACCGTCCTGTCGGAGACAATCGATTCTGTGAACAAATCTCTGCCAGCTACGGCCTCAAATTTCCACGACAAACATGTGGACGACCGAGAAATGAGGATGATGGTTAGAAAATAATTGCTACGTCCCCTTTTCCTTTTCCTCTAGGCTGCTCTGTTTTGACCATTGCCACGGGCGTTGCCTGAGCGTCCGCCGCTGTTTCCGTTGCGGCTGCGGTTTTGATTGCGTGGCTGTGAGCGTCCCCGGTTGTTGCGACCATTTTGAATCGGCTCAGCTTTGATGCTGGGATCCGGTTCATAGCCTTCGATGATTTCTTTGGGCAGTTCGCGCTTCAACAGACGTTCGATGTCGCGTAACAGTTTATGCTCATCGACACAGACCAGTGACACGGCTTCGCCTTCGTTCCCGGCGCGACCGGTGCGGCCAATGCGGTGCACGTAGTCTTCCGGCACGTTGGGCAGTTCGAAGTTGACCACATGGGGAAGTTGATCGATGTCCAGTCCGCGCGCGGCAATGTCGGTGGCGACCAGAATGCGCACCTTGCCGCTTTTGAAGTCGGCCAGCGCGCGGGTGCGCGCACCCTGACTTTTATTGCCGTGAATCGCCGCCGCAGTCAGGCCATCTTTCCCTAACTGATCTGCGAGACGGTTCGCGCCGTGTTTGGTGCGGGTGAAGACCAGCACCTGACGCCAGTTATGCGCGCCGATCATATGACTGAGCAGTTCACGCTTACGGTTTTTATCGACCAAGTGAATACGCTGGGCAATAGTTTCCGCCGTGGTGTTTTGCCGTGCGACTTCGATCAACTCAGGATTATTTAACAGGCGATTGGCCAGTTGCTTGATCTCATTAGAGAAGGTCGCGGAGAACAGCAGGGTCTGGCGCTGATTCTTATCAGGCAAGATGGCCATGATCTTACGGATATCGTGAATGAAGCCCATGTCCAGCATACGGTCGGCCTCGTCCAGCACCAGTATTTCGATCTGTGAGAGATCCACGGTTTTCTGACTGACGTGATCCAGTAAGCGGCCCGGTGTGGCCACCAGTATATCGACGCCGCGGCGCAGTTTGGCGATTTGCGGGTTGATTTTAACGCCGCCGAAAATGACCGCTGATTGCAGCGGCAGATGACGGCCATAGGTTTGCACGCTGTCACCCACCTGTGCCGCAAGTTCGCGGGTCGGGGTGAGCACCAGTGCGCGCACCGGGCGACGATTGCCGTTAAGCGGTTTTTCCGTTAAACGCTGCAGCAAAGGCAGGGTAAAGCCGGCGGTCTTGCCGGTGCCGGTCTGGGCGCCGGCTAAAACATCGTTGCCTTGCAGAACAATGGGAATCGCCTTGCTCTGTACAGGGGTGGGTTCGGTGTAGCCCTGCTCGCCAATGGCGCGCAGAATGTCGGCCGAGAGGCCGAGGGTAGTAAATGACATTCGGAGTTACTCCAGTCGTGCCCTCCCAGTGGCAGCATTTGCTGGCGGGAGCCGGTTCAGGCTGGATAAAAGGATTCTTTCAAAGCGGGAAACCCTTCGAATCGTACGCACGAGTCGAACAGATGTTGCACAGCTCAAGAGTTTTTTCGGCGAGGTTGAATGCGGGTGTTTAATCCGTTATCAACGATAATTCGCAAAGGGCGCTAACCGGACAGGCGCCCGAAAAAACGCAGTATAACAGAAAGGCAGGGACTTGTTGTGCTTAGTTTGCCTTTTTCACGAACTTCGTCAGAATCACAATCTGCTGGCCATTGACCCGGCCTTCAATGTGTTCGGGGTTGTCAGCGACCAGTGAAATACCGCGAACAGCCGTGCCGCGCTTGGCGGTAAAGTTGGCGCCTTTCACATTCAGATCCTTGATCAGGGTAACGGTATCGCCGGCTTCGAGCACTGCGCCATTGCTGTCGAGATGTTTAATGCTGTCATCATCGCTTTGACCTTCACCGGTCGCCTGAGCCCAGGCCAGGGTTGCATCATCCAGATAAAGCATGTCGAGCAATTCCTGCGGCCAGCCCTCGGCGCTCAGGCGCGTGAGCATCCGCCAGGCCATCACCTGCACCGCCGGCGTCTGACTCCACATGCTGTCGTTCAGACAACGCCAGTGATTGATATCAACTTTATCCGGATTTTCAATCTGTTCACGACAGGTCTCGCATAGCAGCACGCATTCATCGGCGCTGCCATTTGATTCGGGTGGCACTTCATAAACACCCAGATTTTCGTTTGCACTACATAACTCACAGGCTGAATGGCTGCGTGCGTAAAGGGAATCGGATTTTTCCATGCAATACTCGCTTATATATTTTTAATGTTTTGATAAAACCTGTGGGGTTTAATTTTCCGCTATCTAATGGTGTGTCACTTTATCATGCGCAGGGTTAAAATAATGTATTGGCGATGGGATGCGCCTTTTGTTGCCCGCATGCAGAATAGATTTATCAGTATTGAATATGAAATATAAAATGGGATAGATGGGTCGACCGATGAAACCTGAATTACTTGTTCCCGCCGATCCGCTGCCCGGGCGCTCAGAGGCGATGCCGAATATTGGCGTGCATTTTGTCAATCAGCGACCTCTGTCGCCGCCGTATCCTGAAAATATGCAGCAGGCGATGTTTGGCATGGGTTGCTTCTGGGGAGCCGAGCGGCGATTCTGGCAATTGCCGGGGGTTTATGTCACCGCTGTCGGTTATGCCGCCGGGGTGACGCCTAATCCGACCTATGAGGAAGTGTGTTCAGGTCGAACGGGACATAATGAAGTTGTACGGCTTGCGTTTGATCCGCAGGTGATTTCATGGTGGGCATTGCTGCGCGAATTCTGGCAGGCGCATGATCCCACTCAGGGGATGCGGCAGGGCAATGATCGCGGCAGCCAGTATCGTTCCGGTATCTATGTTTATTCCGCCGCGCATTTGAGCGAGGCCGAACGCAGTCTGGAAATCTATCAGCAGGCGCTGACGGCCTCCGGATTTGCTGCGATCACAACAGAGATCAGCCGTGCGCCGGAATTTTATTTTGCCGAGAACCATCATCAGCAATATCTGGCGAAAAATCCGGCCGGCTATTGCGGGCTGGGCGGTACGGGTGTGGAGTTTCCAGTACGGCAAACGTAGCCTTAACGCCGCAATGTGAACGTTTTTCAGGTGTTATGCCGGATTTCTGGGGTCGATGATAGCGTCCAGATCAACAAGATTCCACTCGCCGCTATTCCGGTACAGACGTTTGCCCTGATTGGGGTAATCGGCTACGTCCTGTTCAAGACGTTGGCCCATGACCAGACAGATCAGGGACTCAGTTCCGGTATTGGTCAGTGAATGGGCGGCGGTGTTGGCGGGAAAGCCAACGAAGTCGCCTTTCTCAAACAGGAACGATTCGCCTTCAATCACCAGTGCGCCTTTGCCCGCGAGCACATAGATGCACTCTTCTTCATAGTAGTGCCGGTGGTATTCAGTGGTGTCTTTTCCTGGTTCGACCTGAATGAGGTGGACGCCGATATTGTTCAGACCAACAGCATCGCCCAGCGATTTTCGAATGCGTTCAGCGTTGGGATTCAGAAAATGAATTCGCTGGTCGCCGCGCATTTGCTCGATTTCTTTCGCCTTGATGATGAGTTTGCGCATAGTCATGGTTGCTTCTCCTGTTATTTTACGGTGTTGATAATGGCTAAATAGCTGTTCCTAATTCCAGTACACTATGTATTATCGGAGCCTGTTGTAGGTACGATTTCAATCGTACCTGTACGGCTCATTTGTGCACCCTGCCGAGCATTTCAGCCGCAGGGTAGAAGCCGTAGCTACAATTTCACTGTTGTTCCATATGTGTACAGGTATTTGGAACAGCCCCTAATAGCGAGATGGAACTTTGCCGAATACCTCAAGGCTCATGGCTTTGCAATAATATAAATGCCGGTTCCCGCCATGAATCCGCCTGTAATTTTCTCAGTCTGCCGTCTGTAAGTGAAATCAGGGAGCCGGGTGACGAACTTTCCCGCTGCAATAGCATAGGCGATTTTAACGCCGCCGACGGAGAG
Source organism: Gammaproteobacteria bacterium (assembly GCA_015491815.1). Taxonomy (GTDB): domain Bacteria; phylum Pseudomonadota; class Gammaproteobacteria; order UBA6429; family Thiohalophilaceae; genus JAADGZ01. Next base: position 4,342 of record WFVC01000164.1, read on the forward strand.
TAGGGTGATGATAATAATTATTCCTGTGTCCACGGCTTCCATTGAACCTGTGTCAATAAAAGCCGGGAACAGGCTGAGGTAAAAAACAATCGCCTTGATATCGCCAAGCGTTAATAACAAACCGGCTATAAAGCCGGCCAGAAGGCTGCGCGACTGAGGTTGTTGTGCGAAGTTGACATCTGATTTTCTGTCGGGCGTTAAAAGGCGCAGGCCTGTCCATATCAGATACAGGCCACCCAGATATTTTATTATCAAAAACAGTCCGGCAAATGTTTCGGCCAAAAAAGACAGGCCTGACAGGGTCAGTAAAATAAATATCAGATCACCAAACACAATGCCGCCGGCGACGGCGATGCCATTTATTATGCCCCGTGTCGCTGAACGCGCGACAACCAGGGCCACGCTTGTGCTCGGTATCGCCGCCAGAACCAGCATGATGATGAATAGAGAAAGGCAATCGATGATGCTCATTGTTGTTGCGTTATTGAGGCATGACTTCGACGCCCGGCATCCACATCATATCAGTCACGCCAAAATCCACTTCGAGTTGTGAGAGCAGGGTAGTGAGCTGACCGCGATGGTGAGTCTGGTGATGAAAGAAATGCAGCAGTGCTTCGGCCAGCCGGAAACGATGGGTTCGTTGAGTAACCATTGCCGTGACGCTGATGATGCGTTCGAGATCGGTTTGCTTCAGTGAGTTGACCCACTCATCAATTATTTCATCGGTTTCTATCCGCGCCTGCCGGAGTTCCCCGAAGTCAGAGTAGAGTTCCTGATCCAGCGAGGCGACGCTGAATTCTACGCCGGTAAAACGGCTCATCCACAGACGATCGCCAAGCAACAGATGGTTAAGGGTGCCATGAATGGAATGAAAAAAAGCGCCCATATTCTGTTTACGCTGTTGCTCGGGAATACCTTCACATACGGCATAGAGCTTCTGGTTCATCCACTGGTTGTAATGACTTTGCGTGATAAAGAGCGACTTGCAGGTGAGTTTCATTATATTGACTCCTTTGGCTGGGTTTCCTGTTTTATTTGTTGCTGAAAGGCGTGACTCAGCATCGAAAATATTGCACCGGGACAATGACGCAGGGGTCGGCCATCTACTTCACGCACCGGGATCAACTCCGCGCCGGTGCCGCTCAGGAAGCATTCGTCGGCGGTATAAAGATCATAGGGTGTGAGCGGCGCTTCCCGGGCGGGAATGTTCAGCGCTTCGGCCAGCTCCAAAACAACGCTGCGAGTGACGCCCGCAAGCGCGCCGTCTATCGGACGTGGCGTGCTGAGTCGCCCATCGCGGACGATGAACAGGTTTTCGGCGCTGCCTTCCGCCACCCGGCCCTGTGGATTTAGCAGCACTGCTTCCTGAGCGCCGGCCCGGCTCGCTTCCATACGGGCAAGGATGGCGTTGAGATAGTTCAGGCTTTTGATGCGCGGGTCGAGGCCGTCCGCTGACTGTCGACGGACGGTGGCGACGACAAGTTTTATGCCCTTTCGGCGCTGCTCCGGAGAGGCCATTTCCAGTTGGCTGGCGATGAGAATGGTATTTGGCTGACGGCAAGCCGCCGGATCCAGTCCGAGAGGGCCGCTGCCACGGGTAAGCATAAGGCGAAGATAGCCATTTTCTTCCGGAAATGCGTCAATGATTTCGTTGATCGCCTCCACCAGCCGCGCCTGAGAGCAGGGCAGGGTGAGCTGGATGGCGGCGGCTGAATCAGCCAGCCGTTGCAAATGGGCGGCGAGGCGGAAGGGATGACGATGGTAAAACCGGATCCCTTCAAAGATTCCATCGCCATAGAGCAGCCCGTGGTCGGTCACCGGGAGCACGGCTTCCTGCTCCGGGCGCAGGCGGCCATTGATCCAGTACAGCATTGGGGTGGGCATGGTGTTTCTCCCGTCATTTATCATGAATGGCAGGATACGGGGGCGAATGAAATCAGTACAGATTCAGATATAATAAAATATATACGGTACAGTTATTTATTTTTTTAAACTGTACTGCAAAATTAGCCGGACAACTGTATCGGGGGAAGCCATGGCCAGCGGTAAATTGTATGAACAGGTGGCGAGTCGACTTGCTGAACAAATCGACGAAGGACTTTACCGGCCGGGTGATCGTTTGCCGGGGGTGCGTCGTCTTGCTCGCCAGTTCGGTGTGAGCATTTCCACCATTGTTCAGGCGCAAGGGTTGCTGGAAGACGATGGCCACCTTGAAGCGCGCCCGCGTTCCGGCTACTACGTGCGCGCGCAGGTATGGCCCCGACCGGAAGCGCCCGCTATATCGCGTCCGACGGTCAGGCCGATGCCGGTCACGGGGCAGGAACTGGTGCTGCGTCTTGTGCAGGCCGCCAACGAGCCAGATTTTATTCAGTTGGGGGCGGCGGTGCCGGCGCCGGATTTTTTGCCTACCCGCGCGATTCAGCGCGCGCTTGCGGCAGCGGCCCGCGCTGGAGGCAGGGAACTCGCCACTTACCAGTTTCCGCCGGGCAGCCCTGAATTGCGCCGCCAGATCGCTCGGCGCATGGCGGATGCCGGTTGCCGGCTCACACCTGATGAGATCATCATTACCAGCGGTTGTCAGGATGCGCTGATTCTGGCGCTGCGTGCGGTGGCCAGTCCCGGCGATGTGGTGGTGATTGAATCTCCCAGTTTTTACGGACTGTTGCAGGCGATCGATTCACTGGGAATGAAGGCGCTGGAAATCCCGACCGATCCGGCGACCGGCATCAGTCTTGAGGCGCTGGAGCTCGCGCTGGAGAAATGGCCGGTTCGCGCCTGTGTTTTAACCGCTAATTTCAGCAATCCTCTGGGTTGCGTGATGCCGGTGGATAAGAAGCAGGCGCTGGTGACGCTGCTGGCGCGTCTTGATATTCCTCTCATCGAGGATGATATCTATGGTGAACTGGGCTTTGCCGGCGACCGTCCCCCAGCCTTGCGCGCTTTTGATGAAACCGGCGGCGTGATTTATTGTGCGTCTTTTTCCAAATCCCTCTCGCCGGGTCTGCGTCTGGGCTGGATGGCGCCCGGCCGCTGGCGGGAGCAGATAGAGTATCTCAAATATGTCACCAGCCTCGCCGCGCCGACTTTATCGCAACTGGCGGTGGCCGATTTTCTGCAGCATGGCGGCTATGATCGTCATCTGCGGCAGGTGCGGGGAGCCTATGCCCGTCAGGTGGCGATCATGACCCGAGCGGTGGGCAAATACTTCCCTGACGGCGCGCGCGTTACTCAGCCCCGGGGTGGATTCGTGCTCTGGGTCGAGTTGCCGGAAAAGGTTGATGCTTTGAGTCTGTGCCAACAGGCGCTCGAACAACGCATCAGCATTGCGCCGGGGCCGGTCTTTTCCGCTTCGGGGAAATACCGGAACTTTATCCGTCTCAACTGCGCCCAGCCCTGGAATGACGCTCTCGACAGGGCGCTGATGATCGTGGGGCGCATGGCGGCGACAGGCTGAATTCTGAAGTAAATATCCCGGAAACTTTCGAGCTTATGCAAGGGGGGAGACGGGATTGTTTTTATTTGGTGCCGAGGAGAGGACTTGAACCTCCACGGGGTTGCCCCCACTAGCACCTGAAGCTAGCGTGTCTACCAATTTCACCACCTCGGCATGAGGGTGTGTTGAGGGGGCGCACTTTACCGGCGATGCCGGAAATTGTCAAATATTATCAGCGGCCGGTGTCCGGCTGCGGTACACTACGCACTTTAAATTTTTCAAGAAAGGATAGACCTTACCTATGGGCAAGAAGCGCTCAACCGATCCCCACGCAAAGCGGGAAGCAGACAAATACGAGAACCCGATTCCCAGTCGGGAATTTATCATGGAGATGCTGGACAAGGCGGGCCAGCCGCTGAACCGGGAACAGGTGACAAAGGCGCTGAAACTGAAAACCCCGGATCAGCGTGAGGCGCTGCGTCGGCGTTTGCGGGCGATGGAGCGGGACGGCCAGCTGATCTTTAATCGGCGTAAGGAATATTGTCTGGTCAGCAAGATGGATCTGGTCAAGGGGCGGGTCATCGGCCATCCGGATGGGTTTGGTTTTCTACAGCCGGATGAAGGCGGCGATGATCTGTTTATTGCGCCGCGTGAAATGCGGGCGCTGATGCATGGCGATCGGGTGGTGGCCAGCGTCGCCGGGGTTGATCGTCGAGGCCGCCGCGAAGCGGTGATTGTTGAAATACTGGAGCGCGCTCACCAGTCAATCGTCGGTCGCCTGTTGATCGAAGGTGGCGTCGCCTGTCTGGTGCCGGATAACAAACGTCTGACTCAGGATATTCTGGTGCCCTCCGAACACCTGTGTGGGGCCACAAACGGACAGATCGTCTGTGTACAGATCGCCCAGCCGGCGACCCGTTTCCGTCAGGCGATTGGCCACGTGGTTAAAGTTCTCGGTGAACACATGGCGCCGGGAATGGAGATCGATATCGCCATTCTCTCTCATGGCCTGCAGCAACGCTGGCCGGCGGCGGTGGAAGAAGAAATTTCCGCTTACACCACAGAAGTCAGCGAGGCGGACAAAGCGGGGCGTGAAGATATTCGCAGCCTGCCGCTGGTGACCATCGACGGCGAAGATGCGCGTGACTTCGATGATGCGGTGTTCTGTGAACGCAAGGGTGACGGCTGGCGGCTGCTGGTCGCGATTGCCGATGTTTCCCATTATGTGCAGCCGGATTCAGCGCTGGATGAGGAAGCGGCGCTGCGCGGCAATTCCGTATATTTCCCCGAGCGGGTGATTCCCATGTTGCCGGAAGTGCTGTCCAACGGCCTGTGTTCACTGAATCCACATACCGATCGTTTGTGCATGGTTTGTGATATGACCCTCGATGCACGGGGGCATTTTGAAGGCGCGCGTTTTTATCCGGCAGTAATGCATTCCCACGCCCGGTTGACCTATAACAAAGTCGCGGCAATGCTGGTCGATGGCGATGAAAAACTGCGGCATGAATATGCCCTGATTCTGCCGCATCTGGAAAATCTGTATCGCCTGTACCAGCTTATGGCCAAACGCCGTCGCCAACGCGGCGCGATTGATTTTGATACGACCGAAACCCGCATCGTCTTCGGCGCGGATCGCAAGATTGAAAAAATCGTGCCGGTGTTCCGCAATGACGCTCATCGTCTGATTGAAGAATTTATGATTATGGCCAATGTGGCCACGGCGCGGCATTTATTAAAAAATAAAATACCGGCGCTTTATCGCATCCACGAAGGCCCGAAGCAGGCCAAACTGGAAGCATTGCGAGAATTTCTGGGCGAATTCGGCCTGCATCTGCGCGGGGGTGACAAGCCTTCGGCAAAAGATTTCGCTCAGTTACTGAATGAAATTCATGATCGACCCGATGCGCATCTGATTCAAACCGTCATGTTGCGCAGCCTGCAACAGGCCGTGTATAGCCCGGATAATGTTGGCCACTTTGGTCTGGCCTTCGACGCCTACGCCCATTTCACTTCACCGATTCGCCGCTATCCTGATTTACTGGTGCATCGTGCAATTCGTCATTTGTTAACGCATAAAAGCGCAAAAGGCTTTCGTTATGATCATGATGCGATTGCCAAACTTGGTGAAAACTGTTCGCAGAGCGAACGTCGCGCGGATGAGGCCACGCGTGATGCAACGGACTGGCTGAAGTGCGAATTTATGCTGGATAAAATCGGCGAAGAATACGATGGCACCATCAGCAGCGTCACCGGCTTTGGCCTGTTCATTGAGCTGGATGATATTTTTGTCGAGGGTCTGGTTCACGTCACCAGTCTGGATAAGGATTATTATCATTTCGAACCGGTTAAACATTGCATGCGCGGTGAGCGCAGTGGCAAGGTTTATCGACTGGGGGATCGCCTGCGTATCCGTGTCGCGCGCGTGAGTCTGGATGATCGCAAAATTGATTTTGCACTGGCCGGAGAGGCCGAGGTCAAGGTGGATGCGGCAACATCCACTCAGACGACGGAAAAAGCGGCGAGCGAAGATAAAGGCAAGGGCGCAGGGAAGAGCCGTTCGGCCCGTCGCCGCGCGGCGAGACGCAAAGCGGCAAAACGCAGAGAGGCGGAGCACAGGGTGGCCGAGCAGGATGTAACTGAGCAGGATGCAACGACAAAGACAGCGACAAAGAAAAAAGTCGCGAAGAAAAAGGTCGCGAAGAAAAAGGTCGCGAAGAAAAA
>WFVC01000165.1 GCA_015491815.1 Gammaproteobacteria bacterium
CGACCGGTGAGCACATGCAGGCCGAAGCGGATCTGCCAGAGAAAGGTCTGGCCCTCATGCAGGGTTTTGTATTCCTGCTCGGTGAGAAAATCATGCGCGACCAGCTCATGCAGGGTATCCACACCGAAGTGGCGCTTGGCGACCCAGCCGATCATCTGAATATCGCGCAGGCCGCCGGGGCCTTCCTTGATATTGGGTTCGAGGTTGTAGGCGGTTTCGTGATATTTCAGGTGTCGGGTATTTTGTTCTTCCAGTTTTACCCGAAAATAATCCGGTCCCGGCCAGATCCTGTCCGGGGCATTGAGTTCAGTGAGTTGGGTAAATAAATCCTGCGGGCCGGTGAGGAGTCGGGCTTCCTGAATATTGGTGGCGACGGTAATGTCGCGGGCGGCTTCCTCGGCGCATTCGTCGATATTGCGGACACTGTGACCGACTTCCAGACCGATGTCCCAGAGAAACAGCAAAAAGCCGCCAATTGCGTCTTTGTAGGGATCATCGGTGTTACGCAGCAGGATCAGCACGTCGATATCCGAGCCGGGATGCAACTCATGGCGGCCATAGCCGCCGACGGCAACCAGGGCAATGTCATCCGCGTGGGTGTTCTCAAAATACAGCCGCCAGGCGCGGACGATAAGTAAATCCACCAGATGTGCGCGCGCCAGCACCAGTTCGCTGGCGATGCGTCCGGCGAGAAACAATTCTTTGAGGGTGTCAGCCGCGTCTTTCAGGGTCCGGCGAAACAGGGGCAGGGGGCTGTCCGTTTGCGCGAGCGCCTGATCAAAGGCATTGATATCAAACAGTTCGGTGACAATTTTGCGGGAGGAATCAAGCTGCTGCTGAAAACGATGCATCTAGAAGTTTTCCTCCTGACGGCGAGTCAGCACCTCATGGCCATCGGCGGTCACCAGAATCGTATGCTCCCACTGGGCGGACTGGGCATGATCCTTGGTGACCACGGTCCAGCCGTCCTTGAGCAGTTTAACCTGACGTTTTCCGGCATTGATCATCGGCTCAATGGTGAAAATCATGCCGGGTTCGAGCATGACGCCGGTTCCCGCAGCGCCGTAATGCAAGACCTGCGGTTCTTCGTGAAATGATTTACCGATGCCGTGGCCGCAATATTCACGCACCACCGAGTAACGGTGGGATTCGGCGTGTTTCTGGATGGCGTGGCCGATGTCGCCGAGCTGGGCGCCGGGTCTGACCATGTTGATGCCGATCAGCAGGCATTCATAACTGATTTTCGCCAGTCGCTTGGCCTGCACCGAAGGCTGGCCGACGTGGAACATTTTGCTGGTGTCGCCGTGGTAACCGTCCTTGATGACAGTGATGTCGATATTGATGTTGTCCCCGTTTTTGAGTTTTTTGTCGTTGGGAATGCCGTGGCAGACCACATGATTCAGCGAGGTGCAGATGGATTTGGGGAAACCGTGGTAATTCAGGGGGGCGGGAATGGCCTGCTGTTCATTGACGATATAGTCATGGCAGAGGCGATCCAGCTCATTGGTGGTGACGCCCGCCTGAACATGGGGCGCGATCATTTCCAGCACCTCGGCGGCGAGACGCCCGGCAACGCGCATTTTTTCGATTTCTTCGGGGGTTTTAATAATAATGCTCATATTTTTTGTGATTTCGTCGCCCGACGCAGTCGCAGGCGACGGTTACTGCGCCTGCCGGTTTCCGGCCCCCGGTATTCATATCCAGTATCTATGCGGGGTGGGACGCTGATTTCCTCTGATTTTGGGTGATTTCATTGTTGTGGCTAGCGCTTTATGGTATAAAGCGCGCGCATATTTAGCAAACCAATCTGAATATGAATCCGGAATGCAGAGGCTCTGGCTCCTGCGCCGGGACTAATGAATCCCCGCCACTGGCGGGGTTAAATCCGCGCATACACCGGCACATCGGCTTGGGTGCCGCCTGTTCAGAGGTTCAGTCTTCGGCAGGTGGTTGGCAGATGGGGTGTATGCAAGGCAAAACCCTAAATCAGGAGAAATACAAATGACTGACGTAAGCATGCGACAGATGCTTGAAGCGGGTGTCCACTTTGGCCATCAGACCCGTTTCTGGAACCCCAAAATGGCGCCGTATATCTTTGGCGACCGCAATAAAATCCATATTATCAATCTTGAAAAGACCCTGCCTCTTTACAATGAAGCCATGAACTTCATTGGCTCACTGGCCAGCAAAAAAGGCAAGATCCTGTTCGTTGGCACCAAGCGCGCTGCGCAGAAAGTGATCAAGGAAGAAGCAGAACGTTGTGGCATGCCCTATGTTAATCATCGCTGGCTGGGCGGCATGCTGACCAACTATAAAACGGTCAAGCAGTCTATCAATCGTCTGAAAGAGCTGGAAGCGATGAGCGCCGATGGTAATTTCGAAGGCCTGAACAAAAAAGAAATTCTGACCCTGAACCGTGAACTGGCCAAGCTGGATCGCAGCCTGGGGGGCATCAAGGACATGAATGGTCTGCCCGATGCGCTGTTCGTTATCGATGTGGGTTACGAACACATCGCCGTGAGTGAAGCGGCAAAACTCGGTATTCCGGTTGTTGGCGTGGTGGATTCCAATCACTCCCCGGCTAATATCGATTACATCATCCCGGGTAATGATGATGCGATTCGTGCGATTACCCTGTATGCGCAGGGCGTTTCCGCCGCCATTCTTGATGGTCGCGCCAGTCACTCGATAGGCGCTGACAAGGCCGGCAAGGATGAATTCGTTGCGGTAGAGGAAAGCGCCAGCGCCTGAACGGGTGGTTGGTAAGTTGATACGCGCCGGGCATATTTTAAATGCAGGGCGAGTATGAAAAGGGGGCGTGGCCCCCTTTTTTGAATAAACAGATTTTACCAGCTTACAAACAAGAGCATTTTGTAAGAAGTTTTTAAGAGGAATGAAAAATGGCAATTACTGCTGCACTGGTTAAAGAACTGCGCGAACGCACAGGCGCAGGCATGATGGAATGCAAAAAAGCATTAGTCGAAACCGATGGCGACATCGATACCGCGATCGAAAACATGCGCAAGGCCGGCATGGCCAAGGCCGACAAGAAAGCCGGTCGGGTTGCGGCTGAAGGTCTGGTGTCTATCAAGATTGATGACGCCGGCAAGTTTGCGGCTATTGTGGAAGTCAACTGCGAAACGGATTTTGTCACCAAGGGTGATGACTTCAGAAATTTTGTTGACGCTATTGCGCAATGCGTACTGGATAACAAACCCGCTGATCTGGATGCTCTGCTTGCCTGCAAGCTGGCTGACGGCGTTAGCGTTGAAGATACGCGCAAGAACCTGATCGCCAAAATCGGTGAAAACATGTCGGTTCGTCGTTTTGAAATTATTGAAAGCAAAGGTCAGCTTGCCGCTTACAAACATGGTGAGCGCATAGGCGTGGTTGTTAACCTGAGAGGCGCTGATGAAGCCCTGGGTAAGGATATTGCGATGCATGTCGCAGCAAGCAATCCGGCCTGCGTCAGTGAAGATGATGTCGATCCCGCCATGATTGAAAAAGAACGTGAAATTTTTTCTGCGCAGGCGGCGGAAAGCGGCAAGCCACCGGAAATTGTTGAAAAAATGGTAAGCGGACGAATTAAAAAGTTCCTTAAGGAAGTTACCCTGCTGGGGCAGCCTTTCGTGAAAGATCCGGATCAAACCGTTGCGCAACTGGTCGACAAGGCCGGTGCGAGCGTCGCCGGTTTTGTTCGCTATCAGGTTGGCGAAGGCATCGAGAAGAAGAGCGAAAACTTCGCGGAAGAAGTTGCCGCGCAAATGAACGCCTAAAAAAACTGTACCACCGGCGCAGCAATGCTGCGCCGGTGTTTGTTTTTTTGCAGGAAGATTTAATAAAACCTGCCTCCACAAAGATTTTAAGAGCACGGAAAATATGACAGGAAAAGACGGTTACAAACGTATTTTATTAAAGCTCAGTGGGGAAGCCCTGATGGGTGATCAGGATTTTGGAATTTCACCGGAGATCCTTTCTCAGGTTGCCGTTGAGGTTAAATCCGCCGTTGATGCCGGGGTAGAGGTGGCGATGGTCATCGGCGGTGGCAATATCTTCCGAGGCGTGAGTCTGGCTTCCAGCGGCATGGACAGAACTTCGGCCGATCACATGGGCATGCTGGCGACGGTTATCAATGCGCTTGCCATGCAGGATGCGATTGAGCAGAAAGATATAAAGGTGCGGGTGATGTCCGCTTTTTCCATTCATAGCGTTTGTGAAGACTACATACGTCGCCGCGCGGTTCGTCATCTGGAAAAAGGGCGTGTCGTTATTTTTGCGGCCGGCACCGGCAATCCCTTCTTTACGACAGATTCGGCCGCGAGTTTGCGTGGCATTGAAATCAATGCTGATGTGGTGATTAAAGGCACGAAGGTGGATGGTGTTTATAATGCCGATCCGATGAAAGATAAAGCCGCTGTGCGCTATGATCATCTCGGCTATGATCAGGTGATTGGTGAAAAGTTGGGCGTGATGGACACCACCGCCATCGTTTTATGCCGGGATAACAACATGCCGATTCGCGTTTATAATATGAGCGAAGAAGGCGCTCTGTTGCGGATGGTACAGGGTGGAAATGTCGGCACGCTTGTTGATTAATGTGTAAAGACTTTTTAAGCAGAGGCGAGACATGATTGATGAATTAAAAAAAGATGCCGAAACCCGGATGGGAAAAAGTGTCGAGGCGCTTAAAAATGATCTCAGCAAGATCAGGACCGGTCGCGCGCATACCAGTTTACTGGATCACATTACCGTCGATTATTACGGTTCGGAAGTTCCTCTGAGTCAGGTCGCCAATATTTCAGTTTCCGATGCCCGCACTCTGGCGGTAACGCCCTGGGAAAAAACAATGGTGGCGGCGATTGAAAAAGCCATTATGACGTCGGACATGGGGTTGAACCCGATGACGGCGGGCGAAGTGATTCGCGTTCCCCTGCCGCCGCTGACCGAAGAACGGCGCAAGGATATGATTAAAATTGTGCGTAACGAGGGTGAGGGCGCCAAGGTTGCTGTGCGTAATATTCGCCGTGACGTGCTCAGTGATTTTAAATCTTTACAGAAGGACAAGGAAATCACTGAAGATGAAGAGCGGCATGCGCAGGATGATGTGCAGAAGTTAACAGATAAACATGTCGCGATTATCGATGAATTACTGAAAGAAAAAGAAAAAGATTTGATGGAAATCTAAATATAATCACCATTCATTTTATAACTGGCGATTAGTTACCATCAGGGCTCACATTCAGGCCGAGGAATAAATTTAGTGAGCGATACCGTTTCCCATGACAAAGAGGTTGATGTACTTGACCTTAACAGCGAGATTCCACGCCATGTCGCTATTATCATGGATGGCAATGGACGCTGGGCCAAAGCACAAAAAAAACCCCGCATTATTGGTCACCGTCGTGGCGTGGAAACCGTACGCGAAGTGGTTAAGGCCTGCCGTGAACTTAATATCGAAGTATTAACCCTGTTTGCTTTTTCCAGTGAAAACTGGCGACGTCCCGCTAAAGAAGTCAGTCTGCTCATGGAGCTGTTTTTTACCGCACTGGATCGTGAAGTTAAAAGACTGCATCGCAATAATATTCGATTACGCATTATTGGCGAGCACAGCGCTTTTCCCGAACGCATTCAAAAACGCATTGTCAAGGCTGAAGCGCTGACTGCAGATAATGACGGTATGATTCTGAATGTGGCGGCCAACTATGGCGGTAAATGGGATATTGTACAGGCGACTCAGAAACTGGCGGCAAAAGCGGCGCGTGGTGAAATAGAAGCTGATAAAATCACCGAAGAAATGATTGCGGCTGAATTATCCATGAGTGGTCAGCCCGATCCGGATCTCTTTATTCGTACAGGTGGGGAAGAACGCATTAGTAATTTTCTGATCTGGCAACTCGCCTACACTGAACTGTATTTTACCGATACGCTGTGGCCTGCGTTTGATCGCAGTGAGTTCGATAAAGCGCTGACTTCATTCGCCGGGCGTCAGCGTCGTTTTGGTCACACAGGTGATCAAATAGAAAAACTACGTAATGCTTAAACAGCGCCTTGCTACCGCCTTCATTCTTATCCCGTTAGTTATCTGGGGAATATTTGATTTGCCGGATACAGGCTTTGCCGCATTTCTTGCCGGTTTTGTCATGCTTGGAGCATGGGAGTGGACGCGGATTTGTGAAATTAAAAATACCGCTTTGCGTCTGATCTACCTTTTTGTTTTTTCCGCTTGTTTGTATTTTTTATGGCGAAACAATGATCCGGAGATAACCAGACTGGTGTTGCAGCTATCCATTGTCTGGTGGGTTGCGGCAACATGGTTGTTAATGGCTTATTCGCGTGGCAAAGATGTATTGCACGGCCAGCGGATAGTTAAAGCGCTGATTGGTTTCGTCCTTTTGCTTCCCGCCTTTGTTGCTTTAATGATGTTGCGTACTGATGCGGCTATGGGAGCGGCCTATGTTTTGCTGTTATTGTTGCTTATCTGGATAGCAGACAGCGCCGCCTATTTTTCCGGCCGCCGATTTGGACGACGCAAGTTGTTGCCCAGAGTCAGCCCCGGAAAAAGTTGGGAAGGCGTGTTTGGCGCCCTGATCGCCACGGTTCTGTTTGCGCTGGCGGCTGCATTTTATTTTGAACTCCCGTTACTCAAGTTTGTCATTCTGAGTGTTATTATCACGCTGATTTCAATTGTCGGTGATCTGACCGAGAGCCTGTTCAAGCGTCAGGTGAAGCTGAAAGACAGCGGTGTCTTATTGCCGGGGCATGGTGGCGTTCTGGACAGAATCGACAGCCTGACTTCAGCCGCGCCCTTTTTTCTGGCGGGCATGTGGCTTATTACGGGGATACTATGACCGGCATTTGTATTCTTGGTTCGACAGGCTCCATTGGCGTTAGTACACTGGAAGTGATTGCCGGGCAGAAAGATCGTTTTCGGGTTGTCGCGCTGACGGCCAATACTCAGGCCGAACGTCTGTTTGAACAGTGCCAGCGATTCGAGCCGGAATTTGCGGTGATGGTGGATGCCGATGCCGCGCAGCAACTGCAGAAAAAAATAAAACAGGCCGGGCTTGCAACTGAAGTCCGGCAGGGACTGGATGGCCTGATTGAGGTTGCGACACTGCCGCAAACAGAGCAGGTGATGGCGGCCATTGTCGGCGCGGCCGGTTTATTGCCGACGCTGGCGGCGGCCGAAGCGGGCAAACGGGTTCTGCTGGCGAACAAGGAAGCGCTGGTGATGTCGGGGCAGATTTTTATGGATGCCGTAAAGAAAAGCGGCGCTGAGTTATTGCCCATCGACAGCGAACACAATGCTATTTTTCAATGTCTACCGGAAGATTATCAAACCGGCCGGATGCAGGCGGGCGTTCGAAAAATCCTGCTTACCGGTTCCGGCGGGCCGTTCAGAAATACACCGCTTGATGAATTGCAGGGGGTCACTCCGGATCAGGCCTGCGCTCATCCTAACTGGAGCATGGGGCGCAAAATTTCCGTTGATTCCGCGACCATGATGAACAAGGGACTGGAGTTGATCGAAGCCTGCTGGTTGTTTGATACTTCACCGGACAATATTGAGATTGTGGTGCATCCGCAAAGTATTATTCATTCGATGGTGGAATATGTTGATGGCTCGGTGCTGGCGCAAATGGGCATGCCGGATATGCGTACGCCGATAGCGCATGCGATGGCCTGGCCGCAACGCATGGCGTCAGGCGTGGCGCGACTGGATTTTTTCAATAGCATGCAACTGGATTTTCAAAAACCGGACTATGAGCGTTTTCCCTGTTTACGCCTGAGTGATGAGGCGATTCGCACAGCGGGCACGATGCCGGCGATATTAAATGCCGCCAATGAAATAGCCGTACAGGCATTTCTGGATAAACGCCTGGCTTTCACCGGGATTGCAAAACTGGTGGAACAGGTAATGAGAACGATGTCTTCGCGCGCAGCAGCTTCGCTGGCCGTGATTCTTGAAGATGATGCGCAGGCGCGGGAAGTCGCCAGTAGTATAGTGAATGCAGGTTAACGATGTTTGATATTTTATATACGGTGGCGGCTTTTCTGCTTGCGATTAGTTTGCTGGTGGCGGTGCATGAGTTTGGCCATTTCTGGGTGGCGCGTCGTCTCGGCGTCAAAATTCTGCGTTTTTCGATTGGCTTTGGCAAACCGCTCTGGAAAAAAACTTTCGGTGAAGATCAAACTGAATTTGTTATCGCCAGCCTGCCGTTAGGCGGCTATGTGAAAATGCTGGACGGGCGTGAAGCGGAGGTGCCCGAAGCCGAAGCGCATCGCGCATTTGATCGGCAATCGCTTCGCACCCGTTTTGCAATCGTTTTTGCCGGGCCGGCCTTCAACTTTATTTTTGCCATCGTCGCCTACTGGATGATGTTTGTGGTGGGAGTTCAGGGCGTGGCGCCGATTATTGGTGAAGTCAAAGAAGGAACGCCTGCATCACGAGCGGGACTGGCTTCCGGGCAGCAGATTCTGGCGATTGACGGCAAGCCAACGCCTATCTGGGATGTGGCGCTGGAAGCGCTGTTACCGGCAATGGTGGATCGAGGCAGCGTGAAACTAACATTAAAAAATACTGATGGCTCATCTTTCACGACAGAACTGAATCTGATGCAAACAACTCAGGATCTGGAGCCGGGCAAGCTGTTTGATATTCTTGGTTTTGTCCCCTGGCGTGAAGAATTGAAATCTATTGTCGGACGAGTAGTGGATGATTCTGCCGCCGCGAAGGCCGGATTGCAGGAGAAAGATAAAATTATTGGCATTGATGATCATGTTATTACCAACTGGATGGATCTGGTCGAGGTTGTCAGTGCGCGTCCGGATCAGGATATGTTGCTGCGGATTATCCGTGATGGCCGGGAGATGGACATTCCCGTGCATAGCATGTCCGCCGAACAGGATGGTAAGCAGGTAGGCAAGCTTGGCATTGGCCCGTTTGTCAGCGATGCGAACAGAGTGCTTTATCGTTATGATTTTCTGGCTGCGCTGAAACATGGCTGGAACAAATGCTGGAGCAATGCCGGACTGACATTGAAAATGCTGGGCAAAATCGTCAGTGGTGAAGTTTCGGTAAAAAATCTGAGTGGTCCGTTGAATATTGCAGTTTATGCCGGACAATCTGCTAATGCGGGGCTGGCGCGTTTTCTTGATTTTCTCGCTATTGTCAGCATCAGTTTAGGGATTCTTAATTTGTTACCCGTGCCGGTGCTGGATGGCGGACATCTAATGTTTTATATGATCGAGGCGATTAAAGGCAGTCCGGTATCTGAACAAACTGAACTCATCGGCCAGCAAATCGGCATTGCGGCGTTAATACTGTTAATGAGCCTTGCGTTATATAATGATTTTGTTCGCCTGTTAAATTAATAATTATTTTAATTAAGAATTAGACGTTACGTATTTAATGAATAAAAAGTTTGCTTTGACATTGCTGGGTTGTCTGCTGGGAAAATTCTCTTTTGCCTATGACGCCTTTGTCATTAAAGATATTCAACTCGAAGGTTTGCAACGCATTACAGTAGGAACGGTGTTTAACTACCTGCCGGTAAAAATTGGCGATACACTGGATGAAAAACTCGGGGCACAGGTCATTCGCAGTCTTTATCAGAGTAATTATTTTAAAGATATACGGCTTGAACGTGAAGGTAATGTGCTGGTAGTGTTTGTGGCTGAACGTTCGGCAATTGCGGATGTTAAATATGAAGGTAATTCGGATATTACCACCGAGCAGCTTGAGACTTCACTCAAGCAGTTAGGTCTGGCCAAAGGCCGGGTGCTGGATCGTTCCTTGCTCGATAAAATTGAGCAGGAACTCAAACGTCAATATTACAGTCTTGGAAAGTATGGCATTAAAGTCACTGCGGAAACGAAACAGCTTGAACGCAATCGCGTTAATGTAACAATTAAAATTGCTGAAGGCGATCCTGCCGAGATAGCTGCGATTACCATTATTGGAAATAAAAAATTCAGCAGCCACAAATTGCTCAATCATATGAAATTGGGTGAACCTTCACTTTTTGGCGGACGTAATAAATATTCCAAACAGTTGCTGGGCGCCGATCTGGAAACGCTCAAATCCTATTATCTCGATCGTGGTTATATTAATTTTAAAATTGATTCCACCCAGGTTTCATTGACGCCGGATAAAGAAGATATCTATATTACAATTAACCTCACTGAGGGTGCTCAATATAAGGTTCGAGACATCAAGTTTGCCGGTGATTTAATTCTTGATGAAAAGGAATTCTGGCCACTGGTTAATTTGAAAGCCGACGATATTTTTTCACGCAGAAAAAGTCTGGACACCAGTGAAAATATATCTAATCGACTGGCTGAGGAAGGTTATGCGTTCGCCAATGTTAATATTGTTCCGGATGTCGATAAAGATACACATACGGTGGGGCTGACTATTTTTGTCGATCCGGGTCGACGGGTTTATGTGCGTAAGGTGAATATTACCGGCAACACCAAGTCAAAGGACAGAGTTATTCGACGCGAAGTACGGCAGATGGAAGGCGACTGGATGTCGACCAAACTGGTTTCCATGTCGCGCACCCGCCTTGATCGACTCGGGTTTTTTGAACAGGTGAATGTGGAAACACCCTCAGTGCCGGGAACGACGGATCAGGTTGATGTAAATCTGTCTGTGTCTGAACGACCAACCGGTAATTTAACCGCCGGTGTTGGTTATTCTGATAGTCAGGGCGCCATGGTCAATATGGCGATTACCCAGCAAAATTTTGTTGGCACAGGTAAACAGGTTGGACTGTCCATTGACCGAAGCAGCGTTAGTTCCAATATCAGTTTGAATTACACCGATCCCTATTATACTCAGGACGGCATCAGCCGCGGATTCAGACTCTATTATCGCAAAATTGATACCCGCAGTATTGCCGTTACCAATTATCTGACGGAAAGCCGCGGATTATCAGTTAGTTATGGTTTACCCTTGAATGAAACTGATCGTTCCCTGTTTACAGTGGGATATGACAATACCAAGCTATTTATCGATGAGTTTGCGACCGCGCAGGATATACTTGATTTTGTTGATGAAAATGGTAATGTCTATGACAATTTCAACCTCGGCTCATCATGGTCACGGGACAGGCGGAATCGTCGAATATTGCCGACCAGTGGCTCCTATACACGAGCCGGAGTTGATATGGCTGTACCTGGGAGTGACCTACAGTATTACAAACTGAATTTACGGCATACTCAGTATTTTTCTTTTAGTCAGTTGACGACCCTTATGCTTAAGGGCGTACTGGGTTATGGCGATGGCTATGGAAATAGTGCTTCGCTGCCGCCATTCCAGCGGTATTATGCAGGGGGCAGTAATTCGGTGCGTGGTTATGATAGCAATTCGTTAGGGCCACGTGATTCAAAAACGAATAATACAATTGGTGGCGATAAAAAATTTATTGGAAATATCGAATTGATTCTACCAAACCCATTTGCCGAAAAATCAGGCTCGACCCGTATCAGCGCCTTTTTTGATATTGGTAATGTGTTTGCCGCAGAAGATTCTTTTGATTTTAATGAATTGCGGCAATCAGCCGGTTTGGCATTTCTATGGTTAGCGCCGGTTGGCGCGATGCGATTCAGTTATGCGATCCCCTTGAATGATCAGGACGGCGATCAGATTCAGAACTTCCAGTTTACGATGGGAACGCCTTTTTAAAAATTGATAATGTCAGCTGATTAATCGTGCAGATTAAGATGACAGATAGTTAGAGAGTTGCTTAATGTTAAATAAATTATATGTTACAAAAATCCTGTTCTTGCTCTCGTTTGTTTTCTTCTTGCCGCTTAATTATGTCAGTGCGCAGGAAGTTAAAATAGGTTTTGTAAATAGCGCACGTGTTTTGCAAGAAGCGCCACAGGCCGAACAAGCAAGAGTCAAACTACAGTCGGAATTTGAGCCGCGGGATAAAAAAATTGTGGCGATGCAAAAAAAACTGAAAAAATTTGAAGATGAAATGAATCGTGACGCCGCCGTCATGAGTGAATCTGTAAGAAAGAAAAAAGAACGCGAGATGCTGGCCTTAAAGCGTGATGTTAAACGGGCTCAGGAAGAGTTCAATGAAGATTTAAACCTGCGTCGTAATGAAGAGCTGAACATATTGCAACAGAAAGTTTATGATGCAATTGTTTCGCTGGCAAAGGAAGAAAATTATGATGTCATCCTTGGTGACAGTGTCATGTTTGCCAGTAAACGTGTAGATATTACTGATAAGGTTATTAAGCGCTTAAGTAAATAAAAATAAGCAGGAGAGAGTTTGTGAACTCAATGGATATCAATGAAGTACTTAAATACCTGCCACACCGCTATCCTTTTTTACTCGTTGATCGGGTGCTGGATTACAAGGTCGGCGAGTATCTTGAAGCATTAAAAAATGTATCCCACAACGAGCCTCACTTTACAGGACATTTTCCTCGACGTCCGGTGATGCCCGGCGTTCTTATTACCGAAAGCCTCGCGCAGGCGACATCAATTCTTGCTACGCTCAGTTCGGATAATCATTCCGATGACAGTTTGTTCTATCTTGCCGGTATCGATAATGCACGCTTTAAACGTCAGGTTGAACCGGGAGATCAATTGCATTTACGGATTGATTTTATTAAAGAAAAAAGAGGCATATGGAAGTTTGCAACAAAGGCGAGTGTTGACGGCAAGCTGGCCTGTAGCGCTGAAATCACCTGTGCCGAGCGGACTATCTGATGAGCATCGATCCACGCGCGGTTATTGATCCCGGCGCAAACATCGCGGAAGACGTTTCCATCGGTCCTTTTTCTATCGTCGGCGCGGATGTTGAAATCGGCGAGGGCTGCTGGATTGGTCCGCATGTTGTTATCAACGGGCCGACAAAAATCGGTCGTGATAATCGTATTTTTCAGTTTGCCTCGGTGGGTGAAACGCCGCAGGATAAAAAATTTCATGGCGAAAATTCCAACCTGGTTATTGGCGACGGCAATACTATTCGTGAATTCGTTACCATTCATCGTGGTACGGAAGATGGTGGTGGAACAACCTCGATTGGGGATGATAACTGGTTGATGGCCTATATTCATATCGCCCATGACTGCATTATTGGCAACCACACGATTTTTTCCAATGGCGCCTCATTGGCGGGGCATGTTCAGATTGATGATTACGCCATTCTCGGCGGCTTTACACTGGTGCATCAATTCTGTCACATCGGCATGCATGCTTTCTGTGGTATGGGCAGTACAATTAGTAAAGATGTTACCCCCTATACGCTGGTTAACGGAAATCCTGCGCATCCCCATGGATTGAATGTGGAAGGTCTAAAACGCCATGCTTATTCCAGTGAACTCATTCGTGAACTTCGTGATGCCTATAAAACAGTCTATCGCATGGGGTTAACTGCAGAAGAGGCCCGTTCACGTTTAGCTTCGGTTGCAGAAAAATACCCGGAATTACGTTTGTTTATTGATTTTATTAAAAATTCTCGTCGCGGGATTTTGCGGTAATTTCACGTGCCTCAAGTGGCGGCTAAAAATAATAAACCATTAACACTACTAGCCATTAGCATTCTGGCGCTCGCGGCTTCACTAAGCTATTTTACATTTGAACTGTCCCGGTTTATCCAACAGGTGCCGGGTATTCTGGATAACATTGAATCAACCAGTGACAAGCTCCAACCTGTATTAACTGAAATAAATCAAATTCGTAATTTGGTTCCACCCATTCTTGATGAAGTTCGCACCACCCGTGAGCAGATCCCCCCAATTCTTACAGAAGTTAAAAATGTGCGTGAAATAATTCCACCTGTTTTAAATGAAGTCGCCAAAAGCCGGGAACAAATTTCGTTGCTCGTTAATGAAGTTGAGGTAGTACGTAAACAATTACCCGCGATACTGACTTCGGTTGATTCAATTTCCGCTGAGATGAAGGCTTATCGCCCTATCGCCTCTGAAGCGCTGATTCAGGTGGCGGGCATGCGCAAAGAAGCCCCCGAGATATTGGATAAAACAGAAGGCTTGATTGATAAGGCAAGACAGGCGGGAAAAGAGGCCAGTTCCGGCGCCGTAACCGGTGTTATTACCGGTATTTTAACAGCGCCATTTCGCATAGTCGGTAATTTTGGGAGTAATGTGCTGGGCTTGAGTAGTGATGAAGCGGATGATTATACAGAAGAAGATTTTGTTCTGCTTCAGAAACATGGTAAAGATCTGATTAGCGCCGGCAAACTCAATGATTCACGTAGCTGGAAAAATATGGATACGAATCGGCGTTTCAAGATCAGCCTGAAAAAAAT
Source organism: Gammaproteobacteria bacterium (assembly GCA_015491815.1). GTDB lineage: Bacteria > Pseudomonadota > Gammaproteobacteria > UBA6429 > Thiohalophilaceae > JAADGZ01. Next base: position 14,292 of record WFVC01000165.1, read on the forward strand.
CTATTCAAAAGATAGTCGGGAGTGCCGTGACCTGCATTTGCAGTCATGGACAAAATCAAAGCTGGTTCTGGATAAAGTGATCGCAGTTTGCCTTAATGATGACGGGGAATGGGATTACCAATAATCGACGTATTCCACCAGTAATCGTTTAACCATGCGGCATTTTCTCCAGCATGTCTTTTCCCTGTTGCAGCAAAAATTCAAGAAAGGTGCGCGCTACTAATGACAGCTTTTTACCTTTCAGGTGAACGGCGTACCAGCGATAGAATAACGGAAAGCCCTTTACATCCAGTATCGCGATATGTTTGCCGGCCAGTTCCAGACGTAAATTATGTTTGGATAAAACCGAAATCCCCAAACCGGCCATGACCGCCTGTTTAATCGCCTCGCTGCTCCCCAGTTCCATATAAGCTTGCACTTCCAGTCCCTGTTCGGCGAACAGGCGTTCAATCGCTAGCCGGGTTCCGGAACCGGTTTCCCGCACTAAAAAGCGTTCCCTGCTTAATTGCGCCAGTGAGATCGATGAACATTGTGTGAGCGGGTGATCCGGGCAGGCCACCACCACCAGTTCATTATCAACGAACGGATGCGCTTCGACCGCCAGTTCATCGGGAACCTGCCCCATAATTAACAAATCATCTTCATTGGATTTCAGCCTTTCGAGGACTCGCGAGCGGTTGGTGACCTTAAGCGCGGGCTGCACCTCGGGGTGCAGGTTAATGAAAGCGCCGAGCAGATGCGGCATAAAATATTTGGCGGTAGTGATCACGGCAATGCGCAACGGGCCTTTGACCACGCCATCGAGTTCCGCGGTTGACTCACCCAGCGCCACCATACTGCTGAGAATATTCTTTGATGTGTTGTACACCTCATCCCCCACGGCGGTGGTATGCAGGCGGTTTCCGACTTTTTCCAACAGGGGATGGCCAATGGTTTCCGTTAATTTCTTTACCTGCATGGAAACGGTGGGCTGGGAGAGATGCAGTTCTTCCGCCGCGCGGGTGTACCCGCCCAGCCGCACCACGGCCTCGAATATTTGCATCTGGCGCAGGCTGATATGGCGGATAAGGTTTTTAGCTGTCGAATAAACCATAGATAATACTCTATATGTAAAATAGAAACTATTGATTATGGTTTATACCTTGCTTTGCGCATAATGTCTACCACGCGGCTAGCACCGCGCAAATTCATTTATTGAACCACTGGAGAAAGCAATGGCTAAAACTTATGACGCGGGCGTGAAAGAATACCGCGAAACTTACTGGATGCCGGATTATACCCCGAAAGATACGGATATTCTGGCCTGTTTTAAAGTGACCCCGCAGGATGGGGTTCCGCGTGAAGAAGTGGCGGCGGCGGTGGCTGCTGAATCTTCAACCGGCACCTGGACAACGGTCTGGACCGATCTGCTGACGGATCTGGATTATTACAAAGGACGGGCGTATGCCATTGAAGACGTGCCGGGTGATGACACCTGCTTTTACGCCTTCATCGCTTACCCGATTGATCTGTTTGAAGAAGGTTCGGTCGTCAACGTGATGACGTCACTGGTGGGCAACGTGTTCGGCTTTAAAGCCCTGCGCGCCCTGCGTCTGGAAGACGTCCGTTTCCCACTGGCCTATGTGATGACCTGTAATGGACCGCCACAGGGTATTCAGGTCGAGCGTGACATGCTGAACAAGTATGGTCGTCCTCTGCTGGGTTGCACCATTAAACCCAAGCTGGGTCTGTCCGCCAAAAACTATGGCCGCGCCTGTTATGAAGGGCTGCGAGGCGGTCTTGATTTCACCAAGGATGACGAAAATGTTAACTCACAGCCATTTATGCGCTGGCGTCACCGTTTCGATTTCGTCATGGAAGCGATTCAGAAAGCCGAAGCCGAAACCGGTGAACGTAAAGGCCATTATCTGAACGTGACCGCGCCGACTGCGGATGAAATGATGCGCCGCGCCGAATACGCCAAGGAAATTGGCGCGCCGATCATTATGCACGATTACATTACCGGTGGCTGGGCGGCCAATACGCAACTGGCGCAATGGTGTCAGGAAAACGGCATGCTGCTGCATATTCACCGCGCCATGCATGCGGTGCTGGATCGCAATCCGCACCACGGTATTCACTTCCGCGTACTGACCAAGATCCTGCGTCTGTCCGGTGGCGATCACCTGCACTCCGGTACGGTTGTCGGCAAGCTGGAAGGCGATCGCGACGCCACCCTGGGCTGGATCGACATCATGCGTGATTCCTATGTTAAAGAAGATCGCTCGCGTGGTATTTTCTTCGACCAGGATTGGGGCGCCATGCCCGGTGTCTTCCCGGTTGCTTCCGGTGGCATCCACGTATGGCACATGCCGGCGCTGGTTAACATCTTTGGCGATGATTCCGTATTGCAGTTTGGCGGCGGCACCCTGGGTCATCCCTGGGGTAATGCAGCGGGTGCGGCGGCGAACCGTGTTGCGGTTGAAGCCTGCGTTGAAGCGCGCAATATGGGTCGTGAACTTGAGAAAGAAGGCAAGGACATTCTTACCACGGCGGCCAAGAGCAGTCCTGAACTGGCGGCGGCGATGGAAACATGGAAGGAAATCAAGTTTGAATTCGACACCGTTGACAAGCTTGACGTTTCTCACAAGTAAACAGATCAGCTCGGCGGGATAGTACTATCCCGCCGACTGAGTCGAGCCATAGAATATTTAATTTTAGGAGCATTAACATGCAAGATTATGAATCAAGCCTGAGTGACAGCTCAAGCCGGAAGTTTGAAACTTTTTCTTACCTGCCTGCGTTCTCTGCAGATCAGATCCGCAAGCAGATAGAATACATTGTCAGCAAGGGCTGGAACCCGGGTATTGAACACACCGAACCGGAAAACGCCAACGGTCATTACTGGTACATGTGGAAACTGCCGATGTTTGGTGAAACCGACGTTGACGTGATTTTGAAAGAAGTCGAAGCCTGTCACGCCGCGCATCCGGATAATCATGTGCGTCTGTTGGGCTTTGATAACTTCGCTCAATCAGCCGGCGCATCAATGGTTATTTATCGCGGTAAAACCGTGTAATAACCGGTGTCAGTGAAACCCCGGTTACGGATGCGTGGCCGGGGCGTTCACGCCAATCAACAGCAGATAAAGAATATGAGCAAACCAGACAGATATGTCGGCATCGATAATGAAATAAATGGTGGCATGACCAACATTGGAAAAATTATTCGTGATGCCTGGGTGTTTGGAATTATAGATGAATCAGAAACCTGTGAAGGCTGGAATCTGGCGGGGATAGACGCCCTGTTACAGAAAGTAAATGCCGAATGGGACAAATACGGCTGCATGGTCAGTCAGTTGCCGGAACCGCTGGCGCAACGTCATCAGACTATTCACGCAGAGGCGATGAAACGCGCTCGCGCAGCGGGCTGGGGCGGTGAGCATGAAACCGCCGATGAAGAAGAATAGTCACGAATACTAAAGCAAAGACAACTCAAATATTATGAATTCAGGTGGGTATAACTATGTCTAATACAACGGTAGATCCAGAACAGTATCTCATCAAAGATGAGCCATACTATGAAGCCATCGATAAAGAGATTGAATTTTACGAAGCCGCCTATGATGTGCGCATGCCCATGATGCTAAAAGGGCCGACCGGCTGTGGTAAATCCCGGTTTGTCGAATACATGGCGTGGAAACTTAAACGACCGCTGATTACCGTTGCCTGTAACGAAGATATGACCGCCTCCGATCTGGTCGGTCGTTTCCTGCTCGATAAAGACGGCACCAAATGGCAGGATGGCCCGCTGACCACAGCGGCGCGCATCGGCGCCATCTGTTACCTCGATGAAGTCGTAGAAGCGCGTCAGGATACGACCGTCGTTATCCATCCTCTGACCGATCATCGCCGCGCCTTGCCATTAGATAAAAAAGGCGAGCTAATCGAAGCGCATCCTGATTTTCAACTGGTGATTTCCTATAACCCCGGTTATCAGAGTTTGATGAAAGATTTAAAACAATCCACCAAACAGCGTTTTGGCGGACTGGATTTTGACTACCCCGAAACCGAACTGGAAGTGGCCATCGTCAGCAGGGAGTCCGGCGTTGATAAAACGATCGCGGAAAAACTGGTGCAGATCGCTCACCGTGCGCGCAACCTTAAAGGACATGGTCTTGACGAAGGCATTTCAACCCGGCTGCTGGTTTATGCCGGACAGTTGATCAGTAAAGGCGTCGACGCCGAAGCCGCCTGCAGTATCACCATGGTCACGCCATTAACGGATGATCCTGATATGCGCGATACCCTGAATGCAGCGGTACAGACCTTTCTGGGCTGAGTATTAACCGGACAGGCATCCTTGTTCAGAACAGAACCGTCTGCGTGATGGTGAGAACTGGATGCGCATGAGTTGAAAGCAGATTAGGGTGTAGCGTTATGTCGTCTATCAATCTTGAAGATTACGCCGAATTTCTGGAGCAGGTCGCGCCGGAGATAGGCGATATTCTTGATAGCACTTTTCACGAAGCCGCGCGCAGCATGTCGCCCGCCGGTTTAACCGATTATATGGATGGCGCCCGCGCATTGAGCAAGCTTGGTCGCGGTTCGGATCTGGTTATCACCTACTTGCAGGAGATGCCGCTGGTCGCCAGGGAATGTGGCGAAGATATTATTCCTGACTGCATCACTGCAGCCATGAAAGTGTCATCCATGACCTCGGGAGCGGTGATTACCCTGCTGTTTTCCAGCCTGCCCACGGTTGCCAAACGTCTCGGCGATGGGCAACTGGTGCGTGGTTATCTGACCCTGATTCATCAGTTGGCTTCCACTGCCGCGCGCGGTTTGCGGCCCATGCTCAGTCATGTTGATGAACTGTTATCAAAGTTAACCCTGAGCGGTTTGCGGCGCTGGGCCAACTTCGGCGCACAGGCCTATCGACGCGACTTTGACAATCTCACCGCTTATTTTAATCTGGAATCCGCCGACAGCCGCGCGATGCTGGAAAAAGAGCGACGCGGCGTGCTGTTCGTTAAAGTACAGCGCAAACTGAATTTTTACTTGCGCGCCTTATGGGGACGGGATTTTTTCATTCGTCCGACCGGCGCGGATTACACCGATTTTCGTCCCTATATCGAAGATCGCATTCTCTACGTGCCGGATGCGCTCGATGATATTGCGGATGGCAAAGGAAACAAAATTGCCGGTCTTGAACTGTATCGCGCCACGGTCGCGCATATGGCTTCGCACCTTATTTATACAAACAAATCCATGTCGGCGGAACAACTCAGCCCGGCGCAGATGTTTTTTATCGGCCTGCTGGAAGACGCGCGGATCGAATACAAGGCGATTAACAGTTTTCCCGGTTTGAAAAAACTGTGGACATCCGTGATGCAGGTGGAGTATGACGAGCCGGTTGAACATGAAACGATGCCGGTGCTGGAAAAGCTGGCGCTGCAATTACTCGATGGCAAAGTCAAAAGTGATGATGAACAGATCAACCATTTTGTCGAAAAATTTCATGCCGGGATCGCGGCCAATCAGGATGACAATCAGTTTTCCTGGATGATGGGTGTGGAGTTATACAATCTGTTCGCCGGCCGTAAGGCCGTGCCCAGTTTGCGTATTCTGGAACGCTATCGCATTCCTTATCGTGATGATAATCGCATCATCTGGCATTTCGAAGACATTGACTGGAATAAAAGCTTTGAATATCTGGCCGCCAGCCAGCAACAGGTTCGCTACAAGGTCAGCCCCCTGATGATGGCCCACGAAGTTGATTGTGAACTGGCCGGCGATGATGCGCAGGAGATCTGGACCTGCTCGGATCTCATGCGTTTCTATGAAGATGATCTGACGGATAACGCGCGCAGCTTCAATGCGGAATGGGGCAAGGAACCCATTTCCGATCCTTTTCATTATCAGGAATGGGATTATCAGATTCAGTTACACCGCCCGGACTGGACGACGGTGTACGAACGTCGTCTGCCCAAAGGCAACCCGGAAGATATTGATAATATTCTTACCGAATACAAACCGATTGCTCATCGTATCCGGCAGATCATCGATCTGCTGACGCCAGCCGGCGTGCAACGCGAACGGGGCATGGAAGACGGCGATGAGATCGATATCAATGCGGCTGTCGACGCCATGGTTTCACTGCGCATGGGAGAACAACCCAATCCGCGCATCACTATGCGCAATGTTTTAAAAACGCGCGATCTGGCGGTTGTGGTGCTGCTGGACTTATCCGAATCCACCAATGAACAGGTGGGGGATAGCGACAAAACCATTTTGCAATTGACCCGTGAAGCCGCCACGCTGGTGGCAACGGCTATCGATGGCATTGGTGATCCCTTCGCCCTGCATGGTTTTGCTTCCGATGGTCGTCACGATGTGCAGTATTATCGGTTTAAAGATTTTAATCAGCATTTTGATGATGAGGCAAAAGCGCGTTTGGCGGGCATGACCGGCGGTCTGTCCACGCGCATGGGCGCGGCTTTGCGTCATGCCGGACATCATCTGTTAAAACAACCGGAACGGCGTAAACTTATTTTACTGGTCACCGATGGTGAACCGGCGGATATCGATGAACAGGATCCGCAACACTTGCGGCACGACAGCAAAAAGGCGGTCGAAGAATTATATTCTAACGGTGTGCTGACCTACTGTTTAACGCTGGACCCGCATGCGGATAACTACGTCAAGCGAATTTTCGGTGAGAATAACTACACCGTGATCGAACATGTGGATCGTCTGCCGGAACAACTGCCCTTATTGTTCGCCAGCCTGACGGGGTAACGAAAGCATGGTTACGCGCATTACTGATATGCCCGTTTATGCAAGCCGTGAGGATGAAATTGACGCTCCGTTGTATAATTTATGGCGGCGCGCGCGATTACATCTTGCGCTGCCTCTGCGTATCGAGTTGCCGCAATTAAAACAGATGGCCCTGATACTGGAAGAGGATTGCTGGGTGATGGTGGATCAGAACCAGTATGATCTGCCGGTGATGGCGTGGATAGAATTTCAGGATCGCGGTCGAAGCTGTCTGCATACCCCGGTCGCCTGCAGGCTGAACTATTATCATCATCTGGCCGGCCGCCTGCGGGAAAAAGTATTGGCGCTAATGACGGAAGCGCTGGAA
>WFVC01000166.1 GCA_015491815.1 Gammaproteobacteria bacterium
ATTTAACAACCTCATGCATACAAAATAGCGGGAAAACCCTAATACATGCTTAATCGGTAAGCGATAAAAAACCTTTAATTTTCCTGTGCCTTTTATCCGCTGTGCGCGCCTCGCCGGTCTTTGCTAAAGTAACGGGCTTTTAGCCAAACCTTGTCAGGAATTCTCATGAGCTCACATTTTGATCTAATCGCTATCGGCGCCGGCAGCGGCGGCCTGTCCGCCGCCGAGCGCGCTGCGGAATACGGCAAAAAAACCGCCGTGATTGAAAACAACAAACTGGGCGGCACCTGCGTCAATATCGGCTGTGTGCCCAAAAAAGTCATGTGGTTCGCCTCCGGCATTGCCGAAACCATCCACAATGCCAGCGGCTACGGCTTTGATGTCGATCTGCGCGGCTTCAGCTGGGAAAAACTGATCGAGGCGCGCGAAAGCTACATCAAAGGCATTCTCGACTGGTACGGCAACTATCTGGCCGATTCCAATATCCGCCATTTGCAGGGCACCGGCCGCTTCGTTGACGCGCACACAGTCGAAGTCGAAGGTAAACGCTACACCGCCGATCACATCGTTATCGCCCCCGGCGGCAAACCTGTCATCCACGACATCCCCGGCGCGGAACACATGCTCACCTCGGATGGATTTTTTGCCCTCAAGCAACAGCCCAAACGGGTGGCCGTGGTCGGCGCAGGTTACATCGCCGTTGAACTGGCGGGGCTGTTAAACGGCCTCGGCAGCGAAGTCTCCCTGCTGCTGCGCAAGGATCAGTTCCTCTCCAGTTTCGACGCCATGTTGCGCGAAACCCTGATGGAAGAAATGCTCAATGCCGGGGTCAACATCATGCCGCGCATCAATATTGAACGGGTGGAAAAACGCGAAGACGGCTGTCTGGATATTTTCTGCGTGGGGGGCGTGCGACTGGAAGGCTATGACGCGCTGATCTGCGCGATTGGCCGCGAACCGAATATCGAACCGCTGAACCTCGATGCCGCCAGCGTACACTACAATGAGCGCGGCTATATTCCCACCGATGAATTCCAGCAGACCAACGTCGAAGGCGTCTATGCAGTCGGGGATGTCACCGGTCGGGCGCAACTGACCCCGGTGGCCATCGCCGCCGCCCGGCGTCTGTCAGATCGCCTGTTCAACAATATGCCGGATCGCAAACTGGATTACAGCAATATTCCCACCGTCATGTTCAGCCACCCGCCCATCGGCACCATCGGCATGAGCGAAGACGAAGCGCGAGAAAAACACGGCGATGCGGTTAAAGTCTATCAGACCCGTTTTACCGCCATGTATCACGCCCTGAGTCCGCATCAGCAACGCACGGCCATGAAGCTGGTCTGTGTCGGCGCGGAGGAAAAAGTGGTAGGCTGTCACATCATTGGCATGGGCGCCGATGAAATGCTGCAAGGCTTTGGTGTGGCGATAAAGATGGGCGCAACCAAGAAGGACTTCGATAACTGCGTGGCTATTCATCCCACCAGCTCGGAAGAACTGGTGACCATGCGGTGAAGCTGTAGGTACGGCTTTTACCCTTCGGGTACAGGTGAGCCGTACTGGTACGATTGAAATCGTACCTACAACAGGCTCCGGCGATGATAGTGTACCGGAATTAGGAACACCTAATTTAACCACTAAAATCATGACTCTACGCAGATTCGAAAATAACACACCCAGGATCGGCGACGATGTTTACATCGATGACACCGCGCTGATCATCGGCGACGTGACTATTGGCCGTGACAGTTCCATCTGGCCGTTTACCGCGATCCGCGGCGATGTTAACCGCATTGAAATCGGCGAGGGCAGCAATATTCAGGATCACAGCGTGCTGCATGTCACCCATATCGGCGGGCTACATGATCCCGAAGGCCATGCGCTGACAGTCGGAAGCGGCATTACCGTTGGTCACCGCGTGACCCTGCATGGCTGCACCGTTCACGATCATTGTCTGATTGGCATGGGCAGCACCATCATGGATGGCGCGATTATTCATTCGGATACCATCATTGGCGCGGGATCGCTCGTTGCGCCCAATAAGGAACTCGAAGGGGGCTATCTGTGGCTGGGTTCACCGGCGCGCCGGGCGCGGGCGCTCACGGAAGAAGAAAAAGAATCGATTCGCTATTCCGCCCAGCACTATATGCATCTGAAGCAGCGTTACCTGAAATAAACTAAATAGCTGTTCCTGATTCCAATACACTATGTATTACCAAGGCCTGTTGTAGGTACGATTTCAATCGTACCTGTACGGCTCATTTGTGCCCGCAGGGTAGAAGCCGTACCTACAGTTCCACCGCTGTTCCATAGGTGTGCTGGAATCAGGAACACTTACATTTAGCACGCAGCAAGTTCGGGGGATTCAATCGAACAGGCAATCGAACAGGCAATCAAACATGGCTGACCAGTTTGGCCTCGGGGAGAATTTCCTGCACCGCACCGGCGATTTCTGCGGCGACATTTAACCGGGGTTTAACCGACACCCAGAGCAGGTTCAGTTTCAGATTCAATTCCGCAAAAACCACGTGCTCACTAAAGTGACTCAGCGTTACCTGCAGCTCACCCATGATTGACTGAATAAAGACCTGAGACCGATCCCTCAGACCGGGGATCAAAACCATAAAATCACTCAGCGCCCGGCCATATTCATCAACGGTAGGCACCCGTTTGCGCAATGGCTCAGAGGCATCAAGCAGAGGAAAGATACTGTGTCGTGGTAAATTCATTATGCCGCACTTTCTTTACAGACCTGAGAAACAGTGTAAACCATGAAACAACAGCATGACAGCCACTGAAGCATTTTTTAGGCCTCTGATTCTTTATTACGGCTCTTATTTAACCACTCGGTTAATTTAACCGTTAACGCTTCAGCAGACTGATATCCCGTGCCAATCTTCTCCCGACCCCAATCATCAACGGCAAAAAGTGTGGGGAAACCGGATACACCCAACTGGCGGGTAATGGCGAAATGTTTCCGGGTCTCCGCGATCAATTCAGCCTGTTCAAATAGTCCCGAAAATTTTTCCGGGTTAAAGCCGAATTTCGCGGCCTCCTCAGATAAAATAGCCGGATCGGTAATATCACGATTCTCTTTGTAAAACGCATTTTGCACATGCCGGAGAAAAGTCAGCGTGACCGCCGGCTCATGTTGTTGCACCAGCACTATCGCGCGACAGGCGGGTTCAGTGTTGTAAATAAATTGCTCGCGCTCAAAGAAACTAAAATCAAATTCCGCCCCGGATAATTCCGCCACATGCCGCCAGTGTTCGCGAATATCGGCCTTGCCTTTCTCATCGAGCGGCGTGCCGGCGCCGGCATACAGCCCGCCCATCATCACGCGAATCGGCAGCTGATCTGAAAAATCATCCGCTATTTTTTTGATGACATCTGAAAATCCCCAGCACCATGAGCACATGGGATCGGCAAAATAGAGCAATCCTCGCGGCATTATTTTCGTCTCCATGTATGAAAGCCTTGCACCCACTTTAGCAGTTTTTGCGGCGCATGGGCTTTTTTCCAGTTGCCCGCAACAAATTTATTGGCCTCGCTCCAGGTCGGATAGATATGAATGGTGGCGAGGATTTTATTCAGCCCCAGACCGTAACGCATGGCGGTCACAAACTCGGCGATCAGCTCACCGGCGTGTTCACCCACGATCATGGCGCCGAGAATTTTATCTTTGCCCGGCGCGGTTAACACTTTGACGAACCCGCGCGCTTCTCCATCGGCCAGCGCCCGATCCAGATCATCCAGTCCATACCGCGTAACTTCATACTCAATCCCCTGCGCACGGGCTTCCTGTTCATTGAGTCCCACCCGCGCCACCTCCGGATCGGTAAAGGTCGCAAAGGGGATCACCGAATAATCCACTTTGAATTTTTTAAAGGGATGAAACAACGCATTCACCGAAGCATACCAGGCCTGATGCGCGGCGGTATGAGTAAACTGATACGGCCCGGCCACATCGCCGCAGGCGTAAATATTCGCATAGTTCGTCTGCAAAAATTCATTGACCTCGACTGTCTTGCGCGAACTTAAGTTAACGCCCAGCGCTTCCAGTCCAAAGCCGCTGACATTGGCGCGGCGTCCCAGCGCCACCAGCACCTTATCGAAGTCAATCTCGACTTCCCGCCCTTCATGTTCGGCAATGAGGTACTGGCGTCGGCCTTGCCGCTTAAAAATTTTCGGCGTGTGTTTCAAACGCAGATCGATGCCTTCCTGTTTGAATTGCCGGGCGATAAAATCTGAAACCTCCTCATCCTCCCGATTCATCAGCCGCGCGCCGCGCTGAACCATGATCACCTTTGCCCCTGTGTCCACGCCAAAGCGGGCAAAGCTTTGCGCCAGCTCGCAACCAATCGGCCCGCCACCGAGCACCAGCAGACGTTCCGGCAGCTTGCGCAATCGCCAGAGATTATCCGAGGTCAGGTAATCCAGTTGCGCGAGACCGGGAATCCCGGGAATAAACGGTCGTGCGCCGGTGGCGATAATAATCGTGCGCGTGCTTAACACGCGATCATTCACTTCAACTTCAAAGGGACTGCGAAGTTTCGCCTCGCCTTCAATGACCTCCACGCCCAGTTTCGTGTAGCGTTCGATCGAGTCATGCGGCGCAACCTGTTCAACCACGCCCTGTACGCGCTGCATGATATTGGCAAAATCAAACTCAACGCCGGCCGAGTCAAAACCAAATTCCTGCGCGCGCCGGGTTTGCGCTAAAAAACGCGCCGAGCGAATCAACGCCTTGGAAGGCACGCAACCGGTATTCAGACAGTCGCCGCCCATTTTATGTTTTTCGATCAGGGTGACTTTGGCTTTGATTGCAGCGGCAATATAGGCGGCCACCAGTCCGCCGGAACCGGCGCCGATAACAATCAGGTTGCGATCAAATTTGCGCGGGCGTCGAAATGATTGTTTGCTATTTCCTGCGTGCATACATGGCTTTCCTTGATTAACAACGTGTGAATAAATAATGCCTGTCAAGCGGGCAGGGATCCATTTATGTAGGTTCGCCTTGAGGCGAACATGTGCGGCTCAAGCCGCACCTACAAGAAAGACCACCGGGATCGCCTTTATCTTTCCATACGGATAAAATAGCCAGATGCTCGAAGCTGATTTTTTCAACCGCGATCCGCAAACCCTTGCCCGCGCTCTGCTCGGCAAGGTCATCCGTCGACGTTATAAAAACACCTGGCTGGCCTGTCGCATTATCGAAACCGAAGCTTATTATTTACGCGAAAAAGGCAGCCATTCTTCACTGGGTTATACGGAAAAACGCAAAGCCATGTTCATGCCGGCGGGAACGATTTATATGTATTACGCCCGCGGCCATGATTCTTTGAACATCAGCGCCAGAGGCAAAGGCAATGCGGTGTTGATCAAATCCGCTTTTCCCTTTTTTGATGCGCAGTCGCCGCAAGGCAATCTGGCCATCATGCAAAAACTCAATCCAGTGCAGGGCGGCGGACAACTTCGTTCAAAAGAAAAACTCTGCGCCGGACAAACGCTGTTATGCCGGGCGATGAATCTAAAGGTTGTGGACTGGAATCAGAAAACCTTTGATCCTCAGCTTTTTTATTTTGAAGATGCGGGCGAGCGGCCTTCGCGTATTATCAAAACCACCCGCCTCGGCATTCATCCGGATCGCGACGCCCATCTGATGTATCGTTTTATCGATTATGATTTTGTGAAATATTGCACGCGCAATCCGCTGACCCGGCGTGATGCAAAAGAAGGCCGTGACTATTTTATTTCCTGACGCAGCGTTTCAATCACGTCATTCGTCTGCGGCCGCACGCCGCGCCAGAGATAAAACGATTCCGCCGCCTGTTCCACCAGCATGCCCAGTCCGTCAAAAACATCATCAACTCCCTGTTGCGCGCACCATTTCATAAAGGGGGTGGGTTCGCTGCCGTACATCATGTCATAACCGGCGCCGCCTTTTGCAATGAGGCCATCCGGCAGCGGGGGTAGTTGGCCCTGCAGACTCGCCGCCGTCGCATTGATAACAAGATCATAAGTCTGCCCGGCCAGCGCCTCGTAACCACAGCCAACGATGCTTCCTTTGTCGGCGAATAACCCGGCCAGATCTTTGGCTTTTTCGGCGGTGCGATTCACGATCGTCAACTGCGCCGGTTGCTGATTCAACAGCGGCAACAACACCCCGCGCGCCGCGCCGCCTGCGCCCATCAGCAGGATGCGCGCATTTTTTAGTTGCAGTTTCTTATTCTCGCCAAGATCCCGCACCAGCCCCACGCCATCGGTATTGTCGCCGATAATTTTTTGATCTTTGAAAATAAGCGTATTGACTGCTCCCGCAGATTCCGCACGTTCACTGCGCTCCTCGGCCAGCGCCCAGGCTTCCTGTTTGAAAGGCACGGTAATGTTCAGTCCCTTGCCGCCCGACGCAACAAAATTGCCCACCGCCTGCTCGAAACCGCCAAGATCCACATGGATGGCCGTGTAGTTGATCGCCTGCCCTGTTTGCTTTGCAAACTGCGCATGAATCGCGGGCGACTTGCTGTGGCCGATGGGATTGCCCATCACCGCATAGTCGTCCACGTTGGGGGAGAAATCGAAAATGTCAGTCATTATTTATAATCTATCTTTCCAGTAATCAGGCTTTCTGTGAAGATTGGCAACGGCAATTATCAGTATTTCATTTTCCCGTAACTGATAAATAATGCCATAGGGGAAGCGTCGCGTCTGACAACGCCTCGTTCTTGAAGAACAAACTTGCCAGGCCTGAGGATAATGCGCAATTCTTTCCAGTGCGCTTAAAACCTCCGCAATAAAGGTCTTGCCCAAACCGGATGATTCTCGCTCATAAAAGGCAACGGCATCATCAAGTTCGTCACGAGCCGTTTCCAAAAATCGGATTTTTCATAATCCTGTCTACCGATATTTTTCTAACACCTCTTCAATACCCAGCGCCTTAATTTTTCCGTCTTCAAATGCATCAATACGATTCTCAGCTTCCGTTGCCCATTCACTGTTAATCTGTGTATCGGGAATATCGAGGCTGGTCAAAAGCTCATCCACCAGCTCTGCTTTTTTTAAAGGTTCGAGCGCCAACGCCTTTTCGAGAATATCTTTTGGCACCGTCATTTCAGTTTTCCTCCCGCAACCACTCGGCCACTCGTTTGGCGAAGTAGGTGAGCACGCCATCGGCACCGGCGCGTTTGAAGGCCAGCAGGGATTCCATGATCACGGCACGCTCGTCCAGCCAGCCGTTTTGCGCAGCGGCCATGAGCATGGCGTATTCGCCGCTGACCTGATAGGCGTAGGTGGGCGCGGCGTACTGATCTTTGACCCGGCGCACGATGTCGAGATAGGGCATGCCCGGCTTGACCATGATCATGTCCGCGCCTTCGTCCAGATCCAGCCCCACTTCCCACAGGGCTTCATCGCTATTGGCCGGATCCATCTGGTAGCTGTATTTATTGCCCGCGCCGAGGTTGGCCGCCGACCCCACCGCATCGCGGAAGGGGCCGTAAAAACTGGAGGCATACTTGGCGGAGTAGGCGAGGATACGGGTGTGAATATGCCCGGCGGCTTCCAGCGCGTCGCGGATGCGGCCGATGCGCCCGTCCATCATGTCCGAGGGCGCGACCACATCCGCGCCCGCCTCGGCATGGGACAGGGCCTGTTTGACCAGCACGTCGACAGTTTCGTCATTGAGCACATACCCGGACTCATCGATCAGGCCATCCTGTCCGTGGGTGGTGAACGGATCCAGCGCCACGTCGGTGATTACGCCCAGTTCGGGAAAGCTTTCTTTTAATGCGCGCACCGCGCGTTGCGCCAGCCCCACCGGATTGTAGGCTTCGCGCGCATCCTCGGATTTCACCTCAACCGGCGTCACCGGAAACAGCGCCACCGCCGGCACACCCAGCGCCACCAGTTGCCCGGCTTCGATCAATAACTCGTCGATACTGACCCGCTCCACGCCGGGCATGGAGGGCACCGCCTCGCGCTGCTGCTGGCCTTCGAGCACAAACATGGGATAAATAAGATCATCGACACTGAGGCGGGATTCACGCATCAGGCGGCGGGAAAAATTATCGCGGCGCATCCGCCGCATGCGAACCCGGGAAAACTGTCCCCGGCTGGTATCAGATGCCGTCACCGTAATTACTCCTGCAAAATAAAGGAACGATTTATCAGACAAATAGACTAAACTTGGACAATACTATTCAGCATACTCTCATACGTAGGCGCTTAAGGAATTTATTCACCTGCAGGTTCGCCTTCAGGCGAACAACAGCGGTTAAATAAGCTGTGTGGCGCATCATTGAGTATTTTGTACGGCTGAAGCCGTACCTACCATTGTTCACACGCTTAAGCACCTATGTATGAGCATACTTTAATTGATTATTGAAATAAACGACCTGCGCATGCTCAGATATTTACAACATTTTCACACCGGCGGACTGCTTCTCCTGCTGGCGCTATTCTCAACTCCTGCTCTGGCCGGCCCGCCGCCCGACAAAATGCTGGAAGCGGTCACCCGGGACATGGTTGCAGCCCTGCAGCAGCAACATGAGGCGATACAACAGGATCATCGTGTCCTGCATGGCCTGATCGAAGACATCCTGCTGCCGCATATCGACATCATCACCGCCTCCCGCTCGGTGCTGGGCAAGCACTGGCGAGTCGCCAGCAAGCAACAGAAAATTCGCTTCATCCATGCCTTCCGGGATCTGCTGGTGCGATTCTACTCCTCTGCGCTGGCCGAATATCTGGCTGATCATAAAATCACATCCGACTTCATTACCTTCCTGCCGCTGCGCGAATCCGTGGATCAAAAACGTCTCACCGTGCATGCCGAAGTGCATCCGCCAAAAGGCGAGAACGTTGCGGTCAGCTACCGCATGCGCAAGACAAAAAAGGGCTGGAAAATCTATGACGTCGCGGTCGCCGGCATCAGCGTTCTCAGCACCTACCGCACTACCTTCGCCAGTGAAATTCACCAGAAGGGGCTGGAGCCGTTCATTACCTCGATTGAAAAACGCAACGCCGCCCTGCTCACGGCGGTCGAAAACAAAGCGGCGCTGGTTTCAAAAAATCCTTAACGGATTCGGTGCTGTTCCTAATTATTCCAGTACACCTCAATGGGACAGCGATGGAATTGTAGGTACGACTTCTACCCTTCGGGTGCAGGTACGATTGAAATCGTACCTACAACAGGCTTCGGTAATACATACACTTATTTAACTCCGACACCTCCTCTGTAGTTTAAATGTTGTTTTGTGCTTAACCCCCGCGCCCTCAGCCCGTACAATCCCCGCATGTTTATTTTTCGTTTGCTTACCCGCGCGCTGGCTCCGCTGACCCTGCTCGGCGCAATCTGCGCCTGGTTTTTTCCCGAATGGTTTCTGATCTTCAAGCCGGTCTTCAAAGGCCTGTTCGCCGCCACCATGTTCGGGCTGGGCATGGTGCTGGACGCCGATGAACTGCGCGACACGCTCAAACACCCGCAGCGCATCGGGCTGGGCGTGCTGACTCAATATCTGATCATGCCGACGCTGGCCTTTGCCGTGGCGACACTGGCCGGACTGCCACCGGCGCTGGCGCTGGGCTTTATTATTGTCGGCTCCGCCCCGGGCGCGATGGCCAGCAATGTGATCGTTTATCTGGCCGGCGGCGCGGTGGCCTTTTCCATCGCCATGACCACTGTCGCCACCTTTCTATCTCCCTTCGTCACCCCGGCGCTGGTGCAGTGGCTGGGCGGACAGTTATTACCCATCCCCTTCTGGGGCATGATGCAGACGATTCTGTTTATCGTGGTTCTACCCCTGGGCATCGGCATGCAGGTTCACCGACTTCTCAGGCCCGCACAGATGGACTTTGCCCGCGAATTCGCCCCGGCGCTGGCCGCCTTCGCCATCATTATTATTTGCAGTTACGCCGTGGCCGCCAGTCACGATCAACTCGGCGATATCGGTCCCGGCCTGCTCGGACTGGTGATCCTGCTCAATGCGCTGGGCTACGGCGCGGGCTGGTTTCTCGCCCGTTTATACGGCTTTGATTTTCGCCACCGGCTGGCGCTGTCGATTGAAATCGGCATGCAGAATGCGGGGCTGGGCGTGGTGCTGGCGCTGGCGCACTTCCCCGAGACCCCGGAAACCGCCTTGCCCGGCGCGCTGTTCGCAGTCTGGTGTATTCTGACCGCCGCCGGGGCCACCGGCTTTTTGCGCCGACGGCATGCCACAGCCAAAACTGGATCAGCCCCCCTGTAGGTGCGATTTCAATCGCACTAAATCGCACCGGCAAGCGATCCCGATTACACGTAGTTTTTGCCCTTTTTCTATCTCCGGGGCTTTGCGGTACAATCCATCACCGAATTCTAATGTTCAGGAGAAGCACGTGGATCAATACCGAGGCACTACCGTCCTTTCCGTTCGCCGGGGCGATCACGTCGTCATCGGCGCTGACGGGCAGGTTACACTGGGCAACACGGTGATGAAGGGCAACGCCCGCAAGGTGCGCCGCCTGTATCACGACAAGGTTATCGCCGGATTCGCCGGCGGCACCGCCGACGCCTTCACCCTGTTTGAATATTTCGAGCAAAAGCTGGAAAAGCACTCGGGTAAGCTGGTGCGCGCGGCGGTGGAAATGGCCAAGGACTGGCGCACCGACCGCACCTTACGCCGACTCGAAGCCCTGCTCGCGGTAGCCGATAGCGAGGCCTCGCTGATTATTTCCGGCAACGGCGATGTGATCGAGCCGGAGCAAAGCCTGATGG
>WFVC01000167.1 GCA_015491815.1 Gammaproteobacteria bacterium
ACTTATTGTTATGTATGAATATTGATGATTAGAGTGTGCGGGATTCAGTTTTTTATTTGTAATCGATAAAAAATTTACTGTGATCAATATAAAAACGGATCAGCAATGATGTAGGTGATGATAAATTCTGTTTTAAGGCGATTTTCTTTATACGTTTTATGAAATTAACTATACGTTAGCGGACAGCGTATAAAATTATTTAATTTTTTAGCATTAAAGATTGTCTGAGCCTGTTTTTGTCGGAAAATTTTCCACTATGCGCATTTAAATTTGCTTGTTGAACGGAATGTTCCAGGAAAAATCCGACTGTAATTACCCGTGTTTATAGAAATATAAAAAAATTTGGCGATTTGTTTCGCTAATTGTTTTCTACTAGAGCAGGGTGAATCAAAAAACGTATAAAAATAGGCTTACAGACTTTCTCTGGGGAAAAGTTGTAATTTTTTATTGGTGGCCACCCCTTCCAGTGGCACATCCCAGATACGGGTATCCAGTTGTTTTACTTTTTGAAAGTCAAAAGCTGCGCCAATGAGGTGAGGTTTGCGCCATTGTCGCCGGTTATGCAGGTAGGCAAGGGTGCGATCATAGAATCCGCCTCCCATGCCGAGACGATTACCCTGATCATCAAAGGCGACCAGTGGCATGAATACCAGATCCAGCGATTGAACCTTGATCTGGCGGGTGCTGCGCTGATGAACCGGTTCGTCGATGCCGAAACGGTTACGATACAGTGCAGCGCCGGGTTGATAGGGCAAAAACCAGAGGCTGCGGGCGTGACCCAGCCCGAGTACGGGCAGATAGCAGCGTTTTTTCCGTTTGCAGGCCAGTTTGAGCAGGGGAAAAAGATCGATTTCACCGTCATTAGACAGGTAAAAGGCAATGTGTCGACTTTTCTGGAAAATTCGCGACTGCGCAACGCAACGACATAGATCCCGGGCGTAGCGGCGGTGTTTGGCCTCAGAGAGGCAGCGGCGTTGCCTGCGCATCCGGGTTCTTAAGTTGTTGCGGGAGTCTGATGGGGTGTTCATGAATAGAGGAGGGTGGCTACCACCTATACCGTCGTGATCTTCGTCTCGAACCTGAAGTTCAAGTGGGAGCGCTTCTGATACATCAGGCTTTCCGTCGAGCGGACATGCACACAATATCGAGAAATTACCCCCGGGGGTTTTATTTACGGCTCAAGAATACCCAAATCAACAAACAAATATCGCAGTAGCCACCCAAAGCGTTAAATCGGCTGCAAGCCGCAAAACTGGAGTAAAAAATGCGACTAAAATTCCAGTTGCTGGCTTTCAAACAGCGTATCTTCGATTTTTTCCTGAAGATTTTTAATCCGCTGGCTGACACTGTTATCGATTATCGCTTTATTATTATCCTGCGTCAGTAGCTCATGAGAGATATTGAGCGCAGCAATCACCGCAATGCGGTCGGAGCCGATAATCTTGCCTTTTTCCCGCACTTCACGCATCTTCTTGTCAAGATAATCGGCCGAGCGCATCAGATCATGCTGTTCTTCGTCGGTGCAGGAAACCATATATTCTTTATCCAGAATATGGACAGTGACTGCCCTGGGAGCGGTATTAGTGTTCATTTTCCATTGCCTTTAGACGGTTAATCATTGATTCAACCCGGGTGCGGGCGGTTTCAGTTTTTTCCAGTAACTGATTACGTTCGGTTAACAGATGTGTCTGGCTTTCACGCAGCGTTTTGTTTTCTGAACGTAATCTGTCAACAGCCTTGATGAGATCATCAACGCGTGTTTCCAGTTTTTTCAGATCTATATCATCCATCGACGTTTATTACCCGTTTTTTGTATATTAAAGCATAACTTCCAATCAATATAGAGCGGCAGACTGGCAGGGTCAACGGTACAATAGACAAATCTGTAAATACTGATGGGAACCGAAATGAATTATAAGCAAATAAATGATGCGCTGACACGTCTGCATGCCGGCATTGACAGTGCGGAATGTCATGGCGTGTTGTCGGGCCTGCTGGCGGTTGCCGATGAAAATGCGCAAACTCAGTGGCTGGGGCACTGTGTTCCTGAAGTCGAACAGGGCGATTTACTCGCAGAGGAAGCGCTGGATATTCTGCGATCGCTTTATAATCAGGTGCTGGAGCAGATGAAAAGCCCTGATTTTACCTATCAACTTCTGTTGCCCGATGATGATGCAACGCTGGCTGCGCAACTTGAAGCCTTCGGCCACTGGTGTCAGGGGTTTCTCATGGGGATCTCGCTGGGGGGAATCGTTGATACCGCAAAATTACCCGGTGAGCTGCCGGGATTCGTTGAGGATTTGCTGGAATTTACCCATATCGGTGAATTTGATGAGGAGGATAGCCAGGACGAGCAGGCCTGTGCGGAATTGATCGAATATGCACGCATGGGGGCGCTGCTGTTTCACGAAGAAATCCGTGATTTGAAAGAGGCGGAGACGCCGGATACGCTGCACTAATTGTCAGTACGGCTTCAGCCGTACCCGTTTGCCTCGTAGTCCCCGCAGGGGAGAAGGCGAACCTGCATCATAAACCAATAAATATCTTGAAGAGCCAATAGAGTGAGTATAATAATAGTCTGATGAGTGCTCAGGAATTCAAACGCCGCCGCCGCCGTCTGATGGATATGATGGACGAGGATTCGGTAGCGATTCTGCCAACCGCGCCGGTTTATATTCGTAACCGTGATGCGGAATTTCCCTACCGCCCCGATAGTGATTTTTTCTACCTGACCGGTTTCCCCGAACCGGAAGCAGTGGTGGTGCTGATTCCGGGGCGGGAACATGGCGAATATATTCTTTTTTGTCGTGAAAATGATCCCAAAATGGAAACCTGGAACGGTCCGCGCGCGGGTCAGGAAGGCGCGATTTCTGATTATCACGCTGACGACTGTTTTCCTATTGGTGACATCGACGACATCCTGCCGGGCCTGCTGGAAAACAAGGCGCGGGTGTTTTACACCATGGGCGCGCACCCGGATTTTGATCAGCGGTTAATCGGCTGGGTTAATCGTCTGCGCAAACAAAGTCGCGCGGGGATTCACACGCCGGGTGAGTTTGTCGCCCTGGATCATCTGGTGCATGACATGCGCCTGTTCAAAAGCAGTTTTGAAATTAAAGCTATGCGCAAGGCGGCGAAAATTTCCGCCGAAGCCCACTGTCGCGCCATGCAGCACTGCAAACCGGGGATGATGGAATATCAACTGGAAGCTGAACTGATTCATACCTTTATGTATCACGGCGCGCGCTCACCGGCGTATGCCAGCATCGTGGGCAGCGGCGCCAACGGCTGTATTCTGCATTACGTGGAAAACAGCGCGAAAATGAAAGACGGGGATCTGGTTCTGATCGATGCAGGGGCGGAAATTGACTGTTACGCGGCGGATATTTCCCGCACCTTCCCTGTCAACGGTCGTTTCAGCCGGGCGCAAAAAGCCCTGTATGAACTGGTGCTGGCCGCGCAATTAGCCGCGATAGAACAGGTGCAGCCGGGCAACCACTGGAACGATCCCCATGAAGCCGCAGTTGAAGTCCTGACGCAGGGCCTGAAAGATCTGGGGCTGTTAAAGGGAAGTCTGAAAACCCTGTTGAAGAAACAGGCCTATCGCCAGTTTTATATGCATCGCACCGGCCACTGGCTGGGACTGGATGTGCATGATGTGGGCGATTATAAAATTGATACTGAATGGCGGGTGCTGGAACCGGGCATGACCCTGACCGTCGAGCCGGGTCTGTATATTCCGGCGGGCATCAAGGGCGTGGCGAAAAAATGGTGGAACATCGGCATCCGGATTGAAGATGATGTGCTGGTCACCCGCGATGGCCATGACGTGATTTCAGCTGAGGTGCCAAAGCGTGTCGATGAGATCGAAGCGCTCATGGCCGGCGTGAAACCCGCCCGGCGGAAAAAAGCAAAACTGAAAACAAAACCCCGCTCGAAATCCCAGCCGAAATCCCGGCCAAAATCAAAGTCGACAACGCGTAAACGCAGGACCGCAACATGACGACAGCGGATGCGCACGCAGACTATGACATTCTGATCGTGGGCGGCGGCATGGTCGGCGCGAGTCTGGCCGTCGCCCTCAGTCAGGCGCAGGATACCCGTTTGCGTATTGCCGTGGTCGAGTCCACGCCCTTTGATTCGGCTCAACAGCCCAGTTTCGACGCGCGCACCGTGGCTCTGTCGGATAGTTCCAAAGTTATTTTTCAGACGCTTGGGTTGTGGGATGAGATGCGCGCACTGGGGGTGACGCCCATCGAGCGCATTCATGTTTCGGATCGCGGCCATATCGGTTCGACGCATCTGGATTGTCGTGAACAGGGCGTGGCGGCGCTGGGTTATGTGGTGGAAACCCGGGTGATTGGCGAGGTGCTCACCGCCCATATAAATAAGTGCGAAAACATCGATCTGATTTGCCCGGCCCGGGTCGAGAATGTTGAGCTGGCTGCCGATACGGCTACGGTCACTATTAAAAGCCATGAGCAGATGGAGCGGTTACAGGCCAAACTGGTGATTGGCGCCGATGGCGGTGAATCTCGCCTGCGCGAGCTGGCCGGGATCAAAACCCTTAATTTAAATTACGGGCAAAGCGCGCTGATCGCCAATGTCGCCTGTGATCGTCCCCACCGACATATCGCTTACGAACGCTTTACCGATAGCGGCCCGATGGCGCTGTTGCCCAGCTCTGACAATGAAGGCCGTGACAATCTTTATGCGCTGGTGTGGACGGCAAAACCCGAGCAGGCAAAAGGCATTGCTGCGCTGGATGATACCGAGTTTTTACAGCGCCTGCAGGATCGTTTTGGCCGACGCGCGGGGCGCTTCATCCGGGTCGGAAGCCGTCATCTGTATCCGCTGAAATTTTTACAGGCGCGTGAGCCGGTGCGCGCGCGTCTGGCGATTATCGGCAATGCGGCGCATTCACTGCATCCGGTTTCCGGACAGGGCTTTAATCTGGGACTGCGTGATGTGGCGGTGCTGGCGCAACAGATTGTGGACGCCGAACGCCGGGGCGAGGATCCCGGCAGGCTGGAAAATTTACAGGCCTATGCCCGCTGGCGGCGGCGCGATCAATGGCAAACCGCGCTGTCTACCGACAGTCTGGTGCGAATTTTTTCCAATGATTTTCCACCGCTGGCATTGGCGCGCAATCTGGGTCTGCTGGCGCTGGATGTATTACCGCCGTTGAAAAAACGACTGGCCCGTCATGCGATGGGCTATATTGGCAGGCAACCGCGTTTGAGCCGGGGACTCCCGTTATAAAGATGGAAACCGAAAAAAATTACGATGTGATTATCGCGGGCGCGGGCATGGTCGGGGCGACCCTCGCCTGCGCCCTGTCGCGCGCAGATCTGCGCATCGCATTGCTGGATGCCCGCTGTCCCGAATTTGAATGGTCCGATGAAGCGTATGATATTCGCGTCAGCGCTATCACCCGCGCCTCGCAAAATCTGCTGGAGGATCTTAAGGTCTGGTCCCGTATTGAAGCCCAGCGTCTCAGCCCCTATCGTGAAATGCAGGTCTGGGACGACAGCGGCGATGGGCATGTGCATTTCGACAGCGCCGATCTGGGCGAACCGGATCTGGGCCACATCATTGAGAACCGGGTTATCGTCAAAGCGCTGCATCAGCGACTGGCCGAGCTGAATAATGTGAGCCTGCTTTGCCCGGTTGAAATGAAAAAACTGGACATCAATGATGAGGCCGCGAGGGTCAGCTTTGCTGATGGTTCGCAAATACAGGCGCGCTTGATTGTCGCCGCCGATGGGGGACGTTCGTGGGTGCGCGGGCAGGCCGGGATTGGCGTTCATGGCTGGGAGTATGATCAAAGCGCGCTGGTCACCTGGGTGAAGACGGAAAAATTTCATCAGGACACCGCCTGGCAGCGTTTTCAACCTGATGGCCCTCTGGCTTTTCTACCTCTAACAGAAGGATACAGTTCGATTGTCTGGTCGACCGGTCATGAACATGCGCAAGCCCTGCGTGAGCTGGATGAGGCCGCCTTTGCGGAAGAACTGGCGGAAAGTTTCGCTCATCGTCTGGGAGCGATTGAACAGGTCGGGCCGCGCGCGGTTTTCCCCCTGCGCTATTTTGAAACCCTGCATTATATTCAAGCGCGACTGGCGCTGGTGGGCGATGCCGCGCATATGATGCATCCGCTGGCCGGACAGGGTGTGAATCTGGGTATGGCGGATGCGGCGGCGCTGGCGGATGTTTTACTGGAGGCGCATGCGCGGCAGCGTGATCTCGGCGACTATCGCATCCTGCGCCGCTACGAACGCTGGCGACGCGCTGACAATCGGGCGATGCTGTTCAGCATGGACAGTTTTAAATTATTGTTCAGCAGTCAGTCGCAGGCTATTCGCTGGTTGCGCAATACCGGGCTGAATGTGACTGATCGCGTAACACCGCTAAAGCATGCATTTATGCAGCGGGCATTGGGCCGATGAAACCGGCCTTCGCCGGTGCGCCGTGAGCGCATTCATGTCCCGTTTGTTTACGACAGGGTAGAGCAATGGATTTCCTTAATATCACCGCCATTCTGATTAGCCTCGCGGCTTTGTTCAGCTACCTCAACTATCGCTATCTGAAAATTCCCACCACCATCGGCATCATGCTCATCGCCCTGAGTATTTCTCTGGGCCTGCTCATGGCTGATTTTCTGCAACTGACGAATCTGGCTGACTATGCCGAGCAGATGTTGCGCAGCGTTGATTTTCATGAGGCGCTGATGCAGGGCATGCTCAGTTTTTTATTATTTGCCGGCGCCCTGCATGTCAGCCTGAATGATCTATTCCAGCAGAAATGGATGATCATGTTTCTGGCGACGGCGGGAATTTTGCTGTCGACTTTTCTGGTCGGCGGCATGAGCTGGGTGGTGCTCAATGGGCTGGGGCTGGATATCGCCTTTATATATTGTCTGGTATTCGGCGCGCTGATTTCACCGACGGATCCGGTTGCCGTGATCGGCATACTCAAGGGCGCCGGGGTCAGCCATAGTCTGGAAACCAAAATCGCAGGCGAATCACTGTTTAATGACGGCGTTGGCGTGGTTATTTTTCTGGTTCTGCTGGGGATCGCGACCGGTCAGTATGATGCGGATGTGCAATCGGTCAGTCTGTTGTTATTGCAGGAAGCCGGCGGGGGATTGCTGTTCGGGCTGTTATCCGGCTATTTGGTGTTTAGCATGTTACGGCAGATTGATAATTATCAGGTGGAAGTCTTGCTGACGCTGGCGCTGGTCATGGGCGGCTATGCGCTGGCGAATGCGCTGCATATTTCCGGGCCCATCGCGATGGTGGTTGCCGGGCTTATCATCGGCAATCATGGCCGCAGTCTGGCGATGACTGAAAAGACCCGCAAGCATCTGGATATGTTCTGGGAACTGGTGGATGAAATGCTGAATGCGGTGTTGTTTGTATTGATGGGGATGGAAATTCTGGTGCTGAGTTTCAAAGGCGAATACCTGCTGGCGGCGCTGGTGATCATCCCATTGGTGCTGGCGGCGCGTTATATCAGTGTCAGTATTCCGGTGACGATTCTGCGGCGGTTCCGTCGTTTCAGTCCGCAGGTGGTCGAAGTGATGACCTGGGCGGGATTACGCGGCGGCATTTCGGTGGCGCTGGCCTTGTCGCTGCCGCTGGGAAGTGAGCGGGATGTGATTCTGGCAATCACCTATGCGGTAGTGGTCTTTTCCATTCTGGTGCAGGGGCTGACGATTGGCGCGCTGGTGAATGAGGGGAGTGGCGAACGGAGCCGGTGATAATCGCTGTTCTGAGGTTGGCCTGAATACGCGTATTTGTGCGACAATCATACGTAGGTACTTAAGGATGTGAGCACGTGTACGGCTTCTACCCTTCGGGCCAAAATGGCTGTTCCAAATACCACTACACTTATGGAATAGCGATGGAATTGTAGGTACGGCTTCAGCCGTACAGGTAGGTTCCAGTCCAGTAATGATTTGTACTGGAATGAAGGACATTTATTTAGTAAACCTGATTATTCAATCTTACTATATTCAAGGGTGGAGTAACCATGAGCCATTTTCCCCGATTTCTAATTAGCCTGTTTAGCCTGCTGCTATGCGCGCAACCGCTGCTGGCGGCGGAAGAACTGGTCATTTTTTCCGGGCGTAGTGATAAATTCGTCAAGCCGGTGGTGAAAGCCTTTACCGTGGAAACCGGGATCAAAGCCGTCTTGCATTCCGGCAGTTCCACTTCGTTGCTTAACAAGCTTAAGCTTGAAGGCGCACGCACTCAGGCGGATATTTATATCAGTAATGATGCCGGCAATCTGCAAAAGGGCAGTGAATTTAAACTGTTCAAAGCCCTGCCTGAGAGCATTGCCAATGTTATCCCCGCCAACTATCGGGCGCCGGACAATACCTGGCTGGGTGTCTCCGCGCGCGCGCGGGTGCTGGTGGTGAGTACGAAAAAACATGATGCTGATTTTGTGAAATCGGTTTTTGATCTGGCCGATCCCCGCTTACAGGGCAGGCTGGGAATTACGCACAGCGGTAATGAAAGTTATATCGCCGGAGTGACCGTGTATATGTTAGCCGCCGGTGAAGAAAAAACCCGCAAATGGCTGGAAGGCATGAAACGCAATGTGGAAGGCAGCGTGTTTAACAAGCACAGCAAGATCGTCAAGGCGGTGGCCGCCGGTAAAAAATCTATTGGACTGGTGAATCATTATTATATTTATCGCCATCTTGCCAAACACCCTGATGCAGCGATCAAGATTGTTCTGCCTGATCAGGATGGCATGGGCGTGGCCTGGAATGTCGCCGGTGCGGCAGTTAGTCAATATACAAAACACAGTGATGCGGCGGAGAAATTCATGGCCTTTCTGGTTTCAGATAAGGGCCAGAAAATTTTTGCTCAGGCCAATCGTGAATATCCCACTCGTCCCGGTGTGCCCGCTGCGCCTGAAGTCCCGCCGGCGGGAAGCTATAAAGTGGCGGATGTGCCCATGGCCAGGCTGGGTGAAATGCGCAATGCGACACTGGATCTGATTGAATCGGTGGGCATGCCTTAGATAAAGGGACGAGGGCCGAGTGACGAGTGGCAAGGATTCATCGTTCACCCGCCCTTATCATATAAAGTATGGATCCTCGTCACTTACCTGTACGTCTGAGCTTTCGCAGCGCGCTGGCGCTGTTGGTTGCCCTGTCAGCCGCGATTCCACTGCTCTTTGTTCTTTATAATAGTTTGCAGCTAAGTCATGACGCGTGGATGCGACTCTGGAGTTCGCGTCTGCCGGGGTTGCTGTGGAATACCCTGTCGCTGGCATTACTGGTGGGCGTGGGGGCGATGTTGCTTGGCGTGTCGGCCGCCTGGTGGGTGAGTCGACGCGATTTTGCCGGCCGGCGACTGGCGGTCTGGCTGATGATTCTACCGCTGACGATTCCGACCTATGTCTTTGCTCACATCTATACCAGTCTGCTGGAAACCGATGGCTGGTTGGGACGGCTCTGGCATTTGCTGTTTCCCGATACACCGATTCCGGAACTTTATAATATTGCCGGGGTGACCTTTGTTCTGACGCTGGCCAGCTTTTCCTATGTTTTTTTACTGGTGCGCGATGCGCTGTCCCGCTCACAGAAAGATCTGGATGAAGCCGCGCGCATTCACGGCGCCACCCCCTCACAGGTGTTCTGGAAAATAAATCTGCCTTTATTGCGCCCGGCGATCGCCGCCGGTCTGGCGCTGGTTGTGCTGCACGTACTGTCGGATTTTGGCGCTGTGAGTATGTTGCGCTTTCAAACGTTTACTCTGAGCATTTATCTACAGATGAGCGGGCGTTTCGATTATCAGTCTGCGGCGGGACTGAGTATGGTGCTGGTCTCGTTAAGCCTGACCTTTCTGGTGCTGGAGCGTTTTTTCCGTAATCGCCAACGTTATTATGGTGGCGCGCAGTCCCGACGGTTTGAAGCGCCGCCGGCGACAGGCTTTGAAACGCTGATGATCTGGCTGTGGCTGGGACTGATTACCCTGTTTGCCTTTTTTCTACCGCTGGCCTGGATGCTGCACTGGAGCTGGCAGGCATGGGAAGACGATCTTATCAGCGAAGAATTCTGGGGCTATGTGGGGAATTCACTCAGCGTCAGCGTAATGGCGGCAAGCATTACCATTTTTGTGGCGCTGCCGGTTGCGCTTTATCATGCCCGTGCTCACAATCGTCTGAGTCAGCTTTACCTGCATGTTTCCAGCGTCGGTTTTGTTTTGCCCGGGCCTGTTATTGCGTTAGGCATTCTGGCCTTTGTTCTGGCGCAGATGCCGATGATCTACGGGGGGCTGGCGGTGCTGGTGATGGCGATGGTGGTGCGCTTTTTACCGCTGGCGATTCAGGCGCAGGAAGCGGCCGTCCAGCAGTTGACGCCCTCGATCGAACAGGCTTCACGCAGTCTGGGGGCGGGAACATTTGAAAATCTGCGGCGGATTATTTTACCCATGCTCAGCAGCGGCATGATTAGCGCATGGGTGCTGGTGTTTATTGATACGCTCAAAGAACTTCCCGCCACCCTGATTTTACGACCGACGGGCTTTGATACCCTGCCGGTTCGCATCTGGATCGAAGCCAGTGAAGAAATGCTCGAACTTGCCGCCCCCGCTGCTTTGATGCTGGTCATCGGCACCCTCCCCGTCCTCTGGCTCATGATGCGACCGGAGAGAGCGAAGCGAGCGTAGGAAGTGCCTTTGAAACTCGCGACGCGAGGTTCCGTGGTGCGACCGGAGAGAGCGAAGCGAACGTAGGAAGCGCCTAAATTAAGTGTTCCTAATTCCAGTACACCTATGGAACAGCGGTGGAATTGTAGGTACGGCTTCAGCCGTACATGTACGATTGAAATCGTACCTACAACAGGCTCTGGTAATGATAGTGTACTGGAATTAAGAATAGCTATTTAGTGTGACCAGAATCTTGCGAAGCAGGCGCAGGCAGCTCTAATACCTTTGTTATATGAATAAAGCTATTTATTTATGCTAAATTGCCTTTACGCAAATAGAGCATGATGTTTGCTAAACAAGTGTCCTATTACTGAATAATATTATTACAGGGAGTTAACAATGAAACGTTCCAGCCTGACAGTCGGCGCAGTTGCGGCCTGTTTTTGCACTTTCCTCATTAGTTCCAATACCTATGCTTCTGGCTCTGCGACGCGAAGCCCTATAAATGCAGTGGGTGAAACAGATGTTGTTTCAGTCACTGATGGTTCGGTTATAGACTTAAATCCCGGGCGAGCGAGCATTTCTACAAATTCTGGTTATGATTCTATCACCAGTATTCGCGTTGACAGCAGCGCCGGAGTGATAAGAGGCTATGCTGAATATAATTTAGGTCAGGATCGCACTTATTCAAATATTGATGAAGTTGGGGGAAGTAGTGTTGCCGGAATACTATCTGCAAATACATTTTTACAGGGATCGGATAATGCTTTGCCCGGCGCTATTGATGTTACAGTTGAGATGGAATTTGATGGTTCATTCACGGCAATTAATGGCGCGCCGACTTTATCGTTAATCGGTGATTTGAGCGCAACAACAATTGGTTCCTATTCCCCGCTGGAAGGAAATATCTATCAATCTGTATTAACCTTTACCTCAACAGCATTGAACTCTCCTACTGATTCTGTGACAACGACATTTTCCGGTGTTGAATCAGCGCTTGGCGGAGGAGCAACGACTGATTATAGCGGCGCATCAGCTGACATTACGGCTTCAACGATGAATGATCTCAATGCAATTCTGCGCCTGACTTTTCCTCTCGCCCTGGGGGATGCTTTTATGTTAAATGGAATGGTTACAGGTATTGCCGGTCCGGAGCCAGATCCTGCTGATGTTGATCTTACAAATGGGGTTTCGGTTCTGGCCTCAGCCGGCATTGTTGATTTTTCAAATACTGCAAGGATGCGAATATTTTTACCGGATGGCTATTCTTTAGGTGGAGGCGATCCTCTATTTGATAATATTGTAAATCCGACCGTTGTTCCCATCCCGGCCTCTATTTGGTTGATGATTAGTGGTCTATTTTCATTACTGAGTATTAAAGCTGTTACAAAGAAGAAAAATAGTTAGACTTTATTATAGTTAAATATCCCGTCTGCTTATGACGGGATATTTTAATCACTTTCAGGCGTGTTATTTTTTCCAAGCTGATAAGCCTGTCTCAGGGCGTCTAATAGCTCAGGGTGTTGTTTCAGATTATCAATAGACATGGCTTCAGCCGTGATTTTCTGCAATTGTTCAAGTAGTTTATTGTCACGCCAGTCTGATTCAAATGATTCGATGTCGAGGTTGTTTTTTTTTACATGTTTGGTAACCATACCGTTGGCGTTGCTAAACTGGACTGGCTCCGCCTGCATCATTTCATACTCGTAAGAATACAGATCAAAATCGTTGGCCCTGGCAATTAATGGATACAAATCTGGAATCCGCCCGTACTCAGTCATAAGTCGATCCAAATCAAATTCCAGTGAAGGTGAATGTACTTTTCCCCTGAAACTGAAGGTAATCGATGCGGTGATTTTATTGCTCATCGGTATCGTAATATTTAAATGTAATTGTGCACTCTTTTAAGTACGCTGCTTAATTGATATTAAGACGTTAATGCGGTAAACAATAAAGGAAGTTTTTCGGGCAACTTTTCTACATTATCGATAACGGTATAGCCGCTTTTCCCAAAAATATCCTGAATGTAGTCATCTGCTTTTTTATCCAGACTGATGCAGTAGCTGTACATGCCTTTGGAAGAAACTTCGTCAACGGCTTTTTTGGTGTCATGGATAAGGTACTGCTCGTCATCGACATCAATGTCTGATGGTTCTCCGTCGGTTAGAATGAGTAACAGTTTTTTATCGGCATTTTGATTTTCAAGATAATGTGAAGCATGACGAATAGCGGTGCCCATGCGGGTAGAGAAGCCGGCTTCCATTGCGGATAGTCGCGCCTTGACGGTATCGTCGAACTGTTCGCTGTAACCTTTGATATGATAATAACGCACATTGTGCCGGGTGTCGGAATGAAAACCGGCAATTGCAAATTTGTCACCCAGTTGTTCGATCGTCCAGGATAACAGTGATACGGCTTCCTGGCTCAGTTGTAGAATTGTCTGATCTGAACCGGCGGGGATATCATTAAGCGAGGCGGATAGATCCAGCAGCAACATAACGGCAATATCCCGGCCATCATGTTTATGACTCATGTTAATCCGGGGGTCGGGCTGTGCGCCGCATTTATAATCAATCAGTGAACGAATAGCGACATCGAGATCCAGCTCGCTGCCTTCTTCCTGATAGCGAACGCGCACAAATTGTTGAGGTTTAAGCCGGTCGAGAATGGCTTTTAACTGTTTCGCCAGCGACTTGTGCTTGTCCAGAATGGCATCAATGTCTTTTGCTTCAGCCGAAGGATGAATGGACTCATATAAGCTGACCCAGTCGGGTTTGAAAGTGGAGGTGTTGTAATCCCATTCTGCATAGTGACGTGGAGGCAGTCCATCTATATCCACTTCCTGCGGTTTTGTTTCCCGCTTGTCTTCAAAGGCTTCTTCTTCGTCGCCTTCTTCAATGAATATCCACATATGACGGTTGTCATCACGATAATCGACGACGGTATTCTCAAAACGTATATTAGGCGATTGGTCGCTTTGCAGGCGGGTGCGGGCGGTAAATAAAATCGCTATATCCGCCATTGCTTTTGTGCTGCTGTCATCAGCTTTAAGGGCATCATGGAATTTGGCGGTGAACTCCAGGATATGTTTATTTTTATATCCGTGATTTTCATCAAGAATGGCGCGGGACAACATCGCCAGACGATGTCGCACACAGGATTCTGTTTCCGTATTGCAGTCGCCTTCGACCGGTTTTGGGTGCAGCGCCAGCAGGTGTTTTCGCAGCCCGGGATATTCCTTGAGCATCAAATATTCTACCCGCGAGTCTTCCAGATGTTCGATGGCAAGCCGTTGGAAGGGACTGAAATTATCGGCAATGATGGGCGTCGTCCATTTACGATGTGCGGCGATGTGGGCAATTGTGATACGGTAACGATCGAGGCCGGAAACACCATTCAGATCATCATAAACATCAGGAACGCGAATACCCAGATGATCATAATAAGGGACGGGCTTGCGCATTTCATCGAAACCCAATGAGTAAGGAACGAAGTAAGATTCATCTTCCCACATGCTGCGTAAATACATATCCAGTTTACGCTCGTTATCCATATACAGGGTGCCGTGACGCTCGCGCTGCAACATGGCTTTACTGTCTGCGGATTGCAGGGAAAAATAATCCTTCTGGCGTTCAGGGTGACTCAGATAATTACGCGTACCATACTCGATCCAGTTTTTCAGGCCTTCCAGCGATAACTGGTTTAACAGAAAAGGTATTTGTTTTAATAATTCAGGGAAGCCCTGACTGGAATGGGTTTTATGATGACCGTGAACCGAGGTCGTGGTGGTTTCCATCATTTCAAACAGAATGTCGAGAAAATGCTGCATCTGTTCCAGGGTGCCGAGTCGGCGAGAGGCTTCCGGCAGGCATTGCATAAAGGGAGGAATCGCTTTGCCATTCGGCGTGCGTGACATATCCCATACGGCTTTGGATACAATTTCCAGTATCGGTTCACCCAGTCGATTCGCCATCTCCGGCATTTCTTCCAGATAGATCATCACTGGTTCCCAGCCGCGACCAATCATGCAGATCAATGAAGCGCCGGATAGATAATTTTCTATGCCATCATTGCTTAGATTGCGCAGGCAATCCTGAATGTAGTCTTCGAAACATTCCTCTATTTGCGGGAAACTGCATTTCAGTTTGTCGCGGTAAGCTTGTAAGTCAGATTCTTGCATAATTTTTCGAATCGTTGAGGGCAGTTGCCTCGGTGGTTAATGCTGTTGTTATCAACCAAATATACTTTCGATAGAGTGATCCAGAGTGCTGCGAATATCCTTGTCGTCCGTTATTGGACGCACCAGCGCCATACGACAGGCGGCTTTGGGTTCAATGCCTTTGTTGATCAAAGTTGCGGCGTAAACCAGCAGACGGGTGGAGATGCCTTCGTCGAGACCATGGCCTTTCAGGTTGCGGGCGGTGTGGGCGATTTTTACCAGTTTGTCTGATATTTCTGCATTGGCGCCGGTTTCTTTTTCGATGATCTCGGATTCTGTTTTACTGTCCGGATAGTCAAAATCCAGTCCGGTAAAACGTTGCTTGGTGGATTGTTTTAAGTCTTTCATTAAACTCTGATAACCGGGGTTATAAGAGATGACCAACTGAAAATCTTCATGCGCATCGATCAATTCACCTTTTTTATCCAACGGTAATTGACGACGGTGGTCAGTCAATGGGTGAATAACAACAGTGGTATCCTGACGCGCTTCTACGATCTCATCAAGGTAACAGATAGCGCCGATGCGGGCGGCGATGGTTAAGGGGCCGTCCAGCCAGCGGGTGCCATCAGCATCCAGCAGGTAACGACCCACCAGGTCAGACGCTGTCATATCTTCGTTACAGGCAACCGTGATCAGGGGTTTGCCAAGCTTCCAGGCCATGTGCTCGATAAAGCGGGATTTACCGCAGCCGGTAGGACCTTTGATCATTACAGGCAGGCGCGCTTCATAAGCGGCGGCATAGAGTGCAACTTCGTCGTCCTGAGCTTCGTAGAAAGGTTCTTCAGTTACTTTGTATTGTTCGATGTCTATGTCTATGTCAGTCATGGTATATATTCCTAAAAAACTTTTATCCGCAAATAAACGCAAATGCATACGAATTAAAAATGCTGGTGTTTTTCATCCGGATACATTTGCGTTTATTTGCGTTCATTAGCGGAGGATTATTTTTGTTAATAACAATGTGTGGTGGGAAAAAAAACCCCCACCGAAGTGGTGAGGGTCTTTTATCACTAAACGTTCAGTCTTACTTGTGAACGCCCAGCTTGTCTCTCCAGCCCGGGTACAGGGCATCGGCATCGTGCTCGAAGGATTCGAAAGCGCGAGCAAATTCTTTGTGCTCTTTCGCCCACTCGATGGGGTCGGCGCCTTCTTTCCAGCATTCATAAGCCTGATGCAGAGATTTCGCACCGGCTGCAGGAGAATCAATATGACCGTAAGAGCCACCACCAGCAGTGTTGATAACATTACCGTGGCCCAGATTTTCGAAGAAGCCGGGCAGACGCAGCGCGTTCATGCCGCCAGAGATAATCGGGGTGGTCGGTTTCATGCCATACCATTCCTGATGATAGAACGGTCCTGTGCAGCTGTCGCGTTCAATCATATAAGCGATGATCTTGTCGTCCTGCGACCCTTCCATCTTGCCGTAGCCCATGGTGCCTACGTGGATACCCGAGGCGCCCATCAGACGTGACATTTTTGCCAGAATATAAGCGGTGTAACCACGCTTGGAAGATGGTGAGGTTACCGCACCATGACCGGCGCGATGATAATGCAGGTACTGGCCGGGGTAATTACGACGCGCGGTTGTGACCATGCCGGGGCCGCCAACATAGCCGTCAACCAGGAAGGCAACGTGAGAGGCGTTTTCACCGAAAGTTTCCAGCACGTAGTCTGCGCGAGCGCACATTTCGTGGTGGTCATCAGCCGTGATGTTGGCGGAGAACAGTTTGGCCTCACCGGTTTCGTCCTGCGCGCGTTTCATGGCGTCAGCAACCAGAGGAATAACCTTTTTCATTGGGCAGAAAACCTGGTTGCCCTGAGGTTCGTCATTCTTGATAAAGTCGCCGCCCAGCCAGAACTGATATGCCGCTTCAGCAAAAGGTTCGGGACGCAGACCCAGTTTTGGTTTAATGATGGTGCCGGCGATATAACCACCGTCTTTGACCGGGCGACCGAGGATGCGCCACAGATCAGAAATATCCATTGCGGGGCCATCAAATAACTGCAGCATTTTCGGCGGAATATAGAAATCCTGCATCTGGGAGTTTTTGATATCGCCCATGCCCTGGTTGTTACCGATGGCCAGCGTCAGGAAGGAGACGATCATGGCGCGACCATCGATGACGTTACGGTCGAACAGCTCGTTCGGGTAAGCGATCTTCATGATGCCCTTGGCTTCATCGATGAAGTAAACCAGCGCGTCAACGCCCTTGGTGAAATCGTCAGTGGTGGAAACTTCAACGTTGGTGCCAGTTGATGATTCTGCGGCAAAGTGGGCCGCCGCTTCGAGATAACCATAACCTTCTGCAGGTTCCATGGTGTAAGCAACAAGAATATGATTGCCATCGGCGAGCAATTTGTCTTCGTCTAAGCTCAGGTCAGAGTAACGACCCGTTTGGTCTAATAAAGC
The DNA here is from genome assembly GCA_015491815.1 of Gammaproteobacteria bacterium. Classification (GTDB taxonomy): domain Bacteria; phylum Pseudomonadota; class Gammaproteobacteria; order UBA6429; family Thiohalophilaceae; genus JAADGZ01. Next base: position 17,300 of record WFVC01000167.1, read on the forward strand.
CATGTTTAAAACTCCTCAAAAAAAATTATAAGGTACTGAATTCTTCCGGGTCTGGCAGGAGATGGGTTGCGGTTGTGATTCCCCTGCAGTCGGTGATAAATCGGAATCACTGTCTGCCCTGAATGAGTTGCGACTATACGGGGGATCATTCATAATTAAAATTCAAATATTTTGATTAAAAGCATAAGGTAAACCTTATGAATATTACTTTCCGACAGCTAACGGTATTTGAAGCGGTGGCCAATTGTCTGAGTTTTACCCAGGCGGCGCAGACACTGCATCTCAGTCAGCCGGCTGTTTCTATGCAAATCAAACAGTTAGAGGAGAATGTTGGTTTGCCCCTGTTTGAGAAGCTGGGTCGGCAGAGTTATCTCACCGAGGCCGGGCGGGAAATGCATCACTATTGCCGCAGCATTGCCGGCCAACTCGATGAGCTGGAAGAAGTGCTGGAACATATAAAAGGTATACAGCGGGGACGGCTGGATATTTCCGTGGCCTCGACCGCCAATTATTTCGCCACCCGCCTGCTGGCGGCGTTTTCGCGTAAATATGAAGGCACGACCTTCAGTCTGGATGTTACTAACCGTGAAACTTTATTGCGCCAACTGGAGTTGAACGAAAAAGATTTGGTGATCATGGGCAAGCCGCCGGAGGAGCGGGATCTAGAGGCGACGGTATTTATGGATAATCCACTGGTGGTGATTGCCGCGCCGGGTCATCCACTGGCGAAAGAAAAAAATTTAAAGCTTGAAGCCCTGCAAGAGGAAACCTTTGTGGTGCGTGAATCCGGTTCCGGAACGCGTATCGCCATGCAGCGATTCTTTGCCGAGCATGACGTGCAACTGAGCACCGGCATGGAAATGACCTCCAATGAGGCGATAAAACAGGCGGTGGAAGCTGATCTGGGGCTGGGTATCGTCTCGATTCACACGCTGGAACTGGAACTGGAAGCCGGGCGACTGGTGGTGCTGGATATAAAAGAATTCCCCATTTTGCGTCACTGGTATGTGGTTCAGCGCCAGGGAAAACGCCTGTCGCCGGTGGCGCAGGCGTTTAAAGACTTTGTCATTAATGAGGTTATTTAGAAATGACTCGAATTAGGGGAACTTTATGCTGATATTCCAGTCACACTGCACATGCTTCATTTATCTGTGATATAACTACGCAATGAGCTTTCTTCGCACAAACAGAGATTGCAGTCGCAATATGATCGCGCTGATCGTACTGGCGCTGATATTTGCGCCCTTTGTCAGTGCGGGAGCCTCGGTTGCGGGTATTGCAACGCAAGCTCTGTTTGTGAAAAGTGACGTGAATGTGCAGTGCGATAATATGCAAAATTCAGAAATGTTGCAGTCTCAGCAGGCGGCGACAAACTGTTGTGATCAGGGCGCTGATTGCAAGACGCACTGCCAGAACCTTTTATTATCTCATTTACCCATGTCTGCATTGCTTGAGCCATTTGCTTTTCAGCCGCGTTCATTGCATTCGGTGCAGTTATCCTTTTCCCAAATCCTGAGAGGAATCTATCCTCCTCGGGATCCTCGTCCTCCTCAAATCTAAATTTACTTCCGGGAGCACGCCAAGCCTTATCAGGTGGCGTTTTGGGCTCCCGATGCGTTCTTGTTAAATCCTTTAGTTTAACGGATGATGGCCTGGCGTAAGCCTGTGCATATTATTCATATGATAACCGTAATGCGGTTGTGAGGTTTTGAATGAAGATTCAGAAAACCAGCACATTATTATCTATTCATTCGTCAGGAGTGTAATGATGATTCCCCTTAAATTTATCATGATTGGTTTTATTGCCGGCCTGTTTTATTCACCGGTATTTGCTGAGACCTCAGGTGTTGATAATCCGGATGATCAGCTCGAGGCAATGCGATCATTGGCCTCATCTTTGACCTTGGCGGCAGCGGTAAAGGTTGCCGTGGCTGATAATCCGGGCTTGAGCGCCATGCGCGCACGCGCCGAAGCTATGGCCGCGATTCCCTCACAACTCGGCAGCTTGCCCGATCCCACTCTGAGTTTTAATGCACTGAATCTACCTGTAGACACCTTTAGTGTTGGTCAGGAAGGCATGACGCAGATGCAAATTGGATTGGGACAGAAATTTCCTTTTCCTGGCAAATTGGGTCTGCGTGAAGAGGCTGCTGATTTTGAAGCAAAGGCTGCAGGCATTGAAGTCGAGGAAAGTCGGTTGTGGTTGATTCGAAATGTCCGCAGCATCTGGTGGCGGCTGTTTTATATTGATCAGGCATTGAACATTATTGACAGCAATAAAGAATTGTTACGTCAGTTTGTAGAGATTGCACAGACCAAGTACAAGGTAGGGAAAGGCCTGCAACAGGATGTGTTGCTGGCGCAACTTGAGCTTTCAAAATTGCTGGACAAGGAAATACAGCTTGCCGGCATGCGCCGGAATGAAGAAGCTCGATTAAATGCACTGTTGAACTGGCCAACGAATCGAACGCTGACACTGGCGCAAACGGCCATTCCTGAATTGCCTTCTTTACGTCAGGAAACAGTTTTGCAGAAACAGGCTGAGGCTGTTCGGCCCCTGTTGATCGCACAACAAAGTCGTATCCATGCCGCGCAGAGCCGGGTGAAGTTAGCAAAGAAAGATTATTATCCTGATTTCAATCTGGGCGTAGCCTATGGTTTTCGCAGCGGCAGTAACCTTGATGGCAGCGATCGGGCTGATATGGCTTCACTGAGATTCAGCATGAGCCTGCCACTGTATTCCGGGAGTAAGCAGGATAAAGCCGTGGATCAGCGCAACAGTGAGTTGTTGCAGCAAAATTATCGCCTGCAGGATGCGCGTGAACAGGTCTATACGCAAATTTCACAGGCGATGGCGGACTATCGTCGCGCCAGTGAGCAGGTGATTTTATTTAAGACCGGCATTATTCCTCAATCCCGGCAGACCGTTGATTCCATGCTTGCCGGTTATCAGGTCAACAAGGTTGATTTTCTTAATCTGGTGCGTGCGCAGCTCACTCTTTATAACTATGAAATTCAATACTGGCTGTCTTTTAGCACGGCCCAGCAAGCCCTGGCGGCGCTTGAATCGGTAGTCGGCAGCGACACAATTTATGCAGGAGATAACTCATGAATAAAACAATTATGATTGCGGCGATAACGCTGGCCCTTGGCTTGGGAGGGGGCTACTGGTTTGCCGGTATGAAAAAAGACAGCGGAAATCAAAGCAGCGCCGACGCCGGTGGCGAACGCAAGGTTTTGTTCTATCGAAATCCAATGAATCCTGCGATCACCTCACCGGTGCCGGCGCAGGATGAGATGGGGATGGACTATATTCCGGTTTATGCCGAAGAAGATAAGCCGAAAGAGAAAAAGGTTCTGTTCTATCGCAACCCAATGAATCCGGCGATCACCTCACCGGTGCCGGCGCAGGATGAGATGGGGATGGATTACATCCCGGTTTATGCCGAAGAAGATAAGCCGAAAGAGAAAAAGGTTCTGTTCTATCGCAACCCAATGAATCCGGCGATCACCTCACCGGTGCCGGCGCAGGATGAAATGGGGATGGACTATATTCCGG
>WFVC01000168.1 GCA_015491815.1 Gammaproteobacteria bacterium
GGTGTATTTCGGGATTTCAATTACCAGATCCGTATCACCAACCTGCGCCTGACAACTCAGGCGCGAATCCGGTTCCAGCCCCCAGGCTTTATCCAGCATGTCATCTTCTTCTTCGGTCGATTCTTCCAGCGCCTCAAAGCCTTCGCGGATATAAACATGGCAGGTGGTGCAGGCGCAGGATTTTTCACAGGCATGCTCGATCTCGATGCCATTTTGTAATGCCGCATCACAAATTGTCGTACCCGGTTCAGCATCAAACACGGCGCCATCGGGGCAAAGTTCTTCGTGCGGTAAAAATATTAATTTGGTCATGGTTTCTATTTTATCAATTTAAGGGTGAACAAACGACAAGCTGCGATTGAAATCGCAGCTACACATCGAACTCATCGACGGCGTGTCCGGAAAGCGCCTTTTTAATACTGCCGTTCATGCGTCGGGCGACAAATTCAGCGGAGGCTCTGTCCAGCTCGGTCATCGCTGTTTTGATCTCTCCGGCGTCACCGCTATCGCGCGCAAGTTGCAAGCGACTGGCCGCGCCATCGATGATTTCACGTTCATGTTTATCCAGCAATGCGCCGTCTTCCGCCAGCGCCGCCGCCAGCGCTTCCAGCACCCGTTCCGCTTCAACCTGCTGTTCACGTAATTTACGCGCAGCGACATCATCCGCGGCATGTTCCATTGAATCACGCAGCATGGTTTCAATTTCATTGTCCGTCAGGCCATAGGACGGTTTAACTTCAATGCCGCTTTCCACGCCGGTGGTTTCTTCTCTTGCCGTTACCGATAACAGGCCATCAGCATCCACCTGAAAACTGACGCGAATGCGCGCCGCGCCCGCGACCATCGGTGGAATGCCATGCAGGGTAAAGCGCCCCAGTGAGCGGCAGTCACTGACCAGTTCCCGTTCGCCCTGTAACACGTGAATGGACATGGCGGTCTGGCCATCTTTGAAGGTGGTGAAATCCTGCGCCCGTGCAACCGGGATCGTGGTGTTGCGGGGGATCACTTTTTCCACCAGCCCGCCCATGGTTTCCAGTCCCAGTGACAGGGGATTCACATCCAGCAACAACATCTCGCTATCGGGTTTGTTGCCGGCCAGAATATCCGCCTGAATCGCCGCGCCGATCGCCACTACGGTATCGGGATCGATATCCGTTAACGGCTCACGGCCGAAAAATTCCGCGATCTTTTCACGCACCAGCGGCACGCGGGTGGAGCCGCCCACCATCACCACCGCCTGAACCTGCCCGGCATCCACGCCCGCATCGCGTAAGGCGCGGCGACAGGGAATGATAGATTTTTGCACCAGCGGCGCCGCCAGTTTATTGAACTGTTCACGGGTGATCACGCCCTGCCAGTGTTCGCCGTTTTCCAGTTCGATATTCAGTTCCGCCTGTTCATTCCGGGTCAGGGTTTCTTTGGCTTCACAGGCGTCGCGCATCAGGCGGCGCAACTGCGCATGATCGGCGTCATCGCCAATCCCGGCCTGTTCCATGATCCACTGCGCCAGCAGTCGATCGAAATCATCGCCGCCCAGCGCGCTGTCACCGCCGGTGGCCAGCACTTCAAACACGCCTTTGTTGAGTCGCAAAATAGAAATATCAAATGTCCCGCCGCCCAGATCATAAACCGCAATAACGCCTTCGCCGCCTTTGTCCAGACCATAGGCGACGGCGGCGGCGGTCGGTTCATTGAGCAGGCGCAAAACATTCAGTCCGGCCAGCTTACCCGCATCACGGGTCGCCTGACGTTGCGCATCATCGAAATAGGCGGGGACGGTAATCACCACGCCGGTGAGTTCCCCGCCGAGCGATGCTTCCGCACGCTGTTTCAGGGCAACCAGAATATCGCTGGAAACTTCGACCGGACTTTTATCACCGGCCGCTGTGCGAATGCGCGGCACGGCGGAATCGGTATCGACAAATTCATAGGGCAGGCGTCCACCCAGATGACGAATGTCTTCCAGTCCCCGGCCCATGAAACGTTTGACCGAGGCAATCACATTCAAGGGATCGCGGGTAGCGAACTGTTTCGCTTCATAGCCAACGCTGAGTCTGTCTTTTTCATAATGCACGACCGAAGGCAGCAAATGCCGGCCTTGCGCATCCGGCAGCGTTTCCGCCCGTCCGCTGCGCACACTGGCGACCAGCGAGTTGGTGGTGCCCAGATCGATACCCGCCGCCAGCCGATGTTGATGAGGCGCGGTGCTTTGTCCGGGTTCGCTGATTTGTAAAAGGGCCATGTCGGTATCCGTATTCAGGTTAAATCAAACATCGGTAATCAACGCAAAGGCGCAAAGCGTTTTTAAAAATTTTCCTTCAATGCAACACTCCGCGTTCTCTGCGCCTTTGCGTTTAAATAAATGTTCCAAATTCCTGTCCACCACAAAGCTTTACGTTCGTGGTGAAGTCCTGAGCCTGACGAAGGGTCGAACCATGAACGTAAAGCCTGAAATTCCAATGTTTAAAGCCATTCATCCTTCGACAGGCTCAGGACGAACGGCTTTAACTGGACAGGAATTCGGAACACTTATTTAAGTCCAGCGCCTCTGCGTTAAATCCCCGCCAGCAGTTCTTCCTCGCGCTCTTCGGCTTCCTGCTGCAGGCGGTTAAGAAAACGGATCTTCTGCACGGCCTGTTTCGCCTGTTCCATATTTTCCGGCGTTTCATCGGAAAACAGGGATTCCAGCTCCGTATACATGGTACGCCGATACTGCTCAAGTTCAGCCAGAAACCGGGAAATCTTTTCCAGCGGATCCTGCGCCTGCGCGATTGCTTCCAGCTCCTCGCGCAATTCCATCTGCTGCATTAAAAATGCGCCATCGAAATGGGTGTCTTTTTCATCATCGAAGCTGACGCCTTTTAATTCCAGCAGATAACGCGCGCGGCGGGGTATATCGCGCAGAGTGTAGTAGGCTTCGTTTAAATGAGCGGTTTGCTGTACAGAGATGCGTCGTTCCTGATCGCCGGCGGTAGCATAACGATCAGGATGTAAAGCCCGTTGCAGTTCCCGGTAACGGCTTTCCAGTTCATCCGGATTAATAGTAAATGAAACGGGAAAATTAAAAAGTGAATAATAATTCTGGTTCAGGATTTCACTCATGCATCATCCTGACAATTAGATAGTGAAACTTTCACCACAACCGCATTGATCCTTGACGTTGGGATTATTAAATTTGAAGCCTTCATTCAGGCCTTCCTTGCCATAATCCAGTTCGGTGCCATCGATATACAGCAGACTTTTCGGGTCAACGATAATTTTTACGCCGTGGGATTCAAATACCTGATCCTGATCATCAATCGCATCGACAAATTCCAGCACATAGGCCATGCCGGAACAACCCGAGGTTTTTACCCCCAGACGCAAACCCACGCCCTTGCCCCGGCTTTCAAGAAAATTCTGCACCCGCTCGGCGGCGCTGTCTGTCATTGTGATCGCCATGCTTACGACCTCTTATTTCTTGCCTTTGTAATCGTCGATCGCGGCCTTAATCGCATCTTCAGCCAGAACCGAGCAATGAATTTTCACTGGCGGCAATTCCAGCTCTTCGGCGATTTCCGTGTTCTTGATCTGTGCGGCTTCTTCCAGTGACTTGCCTTTGACCCATTCGGTGAGCAGGGAGCTCGAAGCAATCGCCGACCCACAGCCATAGGTTTTAAATTTGGCGTCTTCAATCACGCCATCGTCATTAACCTTGATCTGCAGACGCATGACATCACCACAGGCGGGCGCGCCCACCATGCCCGTACCGACATGACTGTCATCTTTATCCATGTTGCCCACATTGCGGGGATTTTCGTAATGGTCGATTACTTTGTCACTGTAAGCCATGTTTATTTGCCTCGTTGAAAATTTTTATTAACAGACGACTAATGCGCTGCCCATTCGATTGAGTTCAGATCAATGCCATCCTTGAACATTTCCCACAACGGTGAGAGATCCCGCAGCTTGTCGATGTTGGCTCTGATTTTTTCAATCGCAAAATCAATTTCTTCTTCCGTGGTGAAACGTCCTATGGAAAAACGCAGGGAGCTGTGCGCCAGCTCGTCATTGCGGCCCAGCGCACGTAAAACATAAGAAGGTTCCAGACTCGCCGAGGTACAGGCGGAACCGGAAGACACGGCCAGATCCTTGAGCGCCATGATCAGCGATTCACCTTCGACAAAGTTAAAACTGATGTTCAGGTTATGGGGAATACGCTGCTCCATATCGCCATTGATATAGACTTCTTCGATGTCCTTGAGGCCATCCAGCAGGCGATCGCGCAACATGCGCACGCGTTCGTTATCGGCGGCCATTTCTTCCTTCGCCAGACGGAAGGCTTCACCCATGCCAACGATTTGATGGGTCGCCAGCGTGCCCGAACGCATACCGCGTTCATGACCGCCACCGTGCATCTGGGCTTCCAGACGAATGCGTGGCTTGCGTCGTACATAGAGCGCGCCAATGCCTTTGGGGCCGTAAATTTTGTGCGCCGAGAATGACATGAGATCGACTTTCATGTCCGCCATGTCGATCGGCGTCTTGCCGGCGCTTTGCGCGGCGTCGACGTGAAAAACAATTTTGTGCTCGCGGGTCAGCTCGCCAATGGCTTTGATGTCCTGAATCACGCCGATTTCATTATTCACATGCATGATGGAAACGAGAATGGTGTCATCACGAAACGCCGCTTTAAGCTTGTCCAGATCGATCAGGCCATTGTCTTCCGGCGTCAGGTAGGTCACTTCAAAACCTTCGCGCTCCAGTTGCCGGCAACTGTCCAGCACCGCCTTGTGCTCGGTCTTGCTAGTAATAATATGTTTGCCTTTTTTCTGGTAGAAATGCGCGGCGCCCTTGATAGCCAGATTGTCGGACTCGGTTGCGCCGGAGGTCCAGACGATTTCCCGGGGATCGGCATTGATTAAAGCCGCCACATCCTTGCGCGCCTGCTCGACCAGCGCATCCGCTTCCCAGCCGAACTGGTGTGAACGGGAAGCCGGGTTTCCAAACGTTCCTTCGGTGGTCAAACAACTGCACATTTTTTCCGCCACTCGCGGATCAACCGGCGTGGTGGCGGAATAATCAAAATAAATCGGTGTTTTCATTCAGGTATTCTCTCCAGAACAAACATTAAACGATTCACTGTTGTCGCATACCGATCCCGATCAATTCTGAGCGGGATAATGACCGCAGCTGCTCAGGGGTTGCTTGAAACGGATACTTCCGCTGTGGTTTCGGCAACATTGCCGCCATTGCCTTCTTTGTGATCCTGTTCCTGACGCGCAGCGACTTCCTGCACGCCCTGATTCTCAACCAGCTGACCGAGGCTGATGCCCATCAGGAAGCTGTGAATCTGACGACTCAGATCCGTCCACAGTTCGTGGGTCAGACATTGATGATCATCCTGACAGTTGGACAGACCGCCACAGCGCGTGGTCTCGACTTTTTCATCCACGGCCGTAATCACGTCCGCCACCGGAATTTCATGGGCGTCACGACTGAGGCGATAGCCTCCGCCCGGCCCGCGCGTGCTGTCGACCAGCCCCTGTTTGCGCAGACGGGAAAACAGCTGCTCAAGATAAGACAGGGAAATCCCCTGCCGCTGGGATATGTCTGAAAGCGTGATCGGCCCTTCTTTGTAATGAAGCGCCAAATCAAGCATGGCAGTTACCGCATATCGACCTTTCGTTGTCAGCCTCATTGTATTTTCCTATTTAAATTAGTAGACTCTTAAATTCTCAGGGCAATAAAGATAACAAAGCTGAGTATTTTAGTCAAGTATTTTCGCGTAATAATTCACCACCCGCACACACTCCCCCGGCTTTGTCCTTTTATTTTTCCGGTGTATCTTCCGGCGACGCTTTCTCAGACGGGTTGATCTCGCAGGCGCCCAGATCCGGTAGATCCAGCTCCTCCGGATCCATGTCCATGCATTTCAGGCGCTTGCACATTTTCTGCATCTGTCCGTCCATGGCGTGAATGTGGTCGAGCATGCAGTCGATGGCGTTGGCGACCGGATCAGGCATGTCGTCGCGGGTGCCGTAAGCGTCAAAACCGATTTTCTTCGCAAAGGCGTGGCGTTTGTCCTGTTTGCTGCTGCGGTCGGATTTGGGCATCACAATGCGCCCCGGAATCCCCACCACCGTCGCCCCCTCAGGCACATCCTTGACCACCACCGCATTGGAACCGACCCGCGCGCCATTGCCCAGTTTGATGGGCCCCAGCACCTTGGCCCCGGCGCCCACCACCACATCGTTACCCAGAGTGGGGTGACGTTTGCCCTTGTCCCAGCTGGTGCCGCCCAGGGTCACGCCGTGATAAAGCGTGCAGTCATCGCCAATCTCGGCCGTCTCGCCGATGACCACTCCCATGCCATGATCGATGAAAAAGCGCCGGCCAATGGTGGCGCCGGGGTGAATTTCAATCCCGGTCATCCAGCGGGCGAAATGCGACAGGATCCGCGCCAGCCATTTCAGCCCCATATTCGATAAATGATGGGTGAAACGATGCATAATCACGGCATGCACGCCCGGGTAGGCCGTGAGCACTTCAAAGCTGTTGCGCGCGGCCGGATCCCGCTCAAACACGCACTGGATATCTTCTTTTATTCGAGTAAACATGTTGGGTATTGTATCATCCCGGCGAAAGGGAGCCAGCCGGATTATGGTTTGTCTTTCTTCTCGTCATAATGGTATTTCTGTCCCTGCGCGGCGGAAAGAATACCGCGCAAAATATTCACTTCCATCTCATCCAGTTGCGCCCGGTTGAATAAACGACGCAAACGGCGCATCAGTTTACGCGGGCTGGCCGGATTGAGAAATTTGATGTCCGTCAGAGCCACTTCAAAATGTTCATACAGACCTTCGACCTCGGCGGCCGTCGCCAGCCGGTAATCTTTTTTGCGGACGGTTTTTTCAGTTTCAAGCCGGGACAGAGCCGCCATGCGTATTTCATAGACAAGCACTTGGGTGGCGGCGGCCAGATTCAGGGACGAGTAGTCCGGGTTGGCCGGAATATTCACCAGATAATTGCAGCGTTCCAGCTCCTCGTTGCTGAGACCGGATTGCTCCCGCCCCATCAGCAGCGCGACATCGCCCTCTTCACCGGCCTCAAGCATGCGTTCAGCGCATTCCCGTGGATTATGCAGCGGCCAGGAAATCGAACGCAGACGGGCGCTGGCTCCGACCACGAAACAGCAGTCCGCCAGCGCCTCATCGAGGGTCTCGACCACCACCGCCGAGGTCAGTAAGTCATCGGCGCCCGAGGCCCGGGAGGTGGCCATCGAATGGGGAAACAGATCCGGTTTGACCAGATAAAGCTGACTCAGACCCATATTCTTCATCGCCCGCGCCACCCCGCCAATATTGCCGGGATGACTGGTCTGCATCAGCACCACCCGCACACGGGAAAGATCGACTTCGCTTACCATTATTATATAGTGTCCTGCCACTCAGGATTTTGCTGCCAGACGCTGCGGCTCCTGTTAGAATATGCAGCCCTGTAAATTCACAGTTAAATCGCTCTTTGATAAATAACCTGTTTTGCCGCCTATGCCGAACTGCTCAAGACTGACTCGGCGCAGGCGACCGAAGTGTACACGAAACCGGCTCGACGCAGAACTGCCACGCCAGTCCGCCAGCCGCACAGAAACCAGAGGAAACATTCCGTGCATCCCATGCTCAATATCGCTATTCGCGCCGCCCGCAAAGCCGGAGATATTATCTCCCGCCACGCCGATCAAATCGATCATCTGACTATTACCGAAAAATCACAAAATGATTTTGTCAGCGAAGTCGATCAAATGGCCGAACAGGAAATCATCCAGATCATTCGCAAGGCCTATCCGGATCATTCGATTCTGGCGGAGGAAAGCGGCCTGAGCACAGGCGATGAAGAATACCAGTGGATCATCGATCCCCTCGATGGCACCACCAACTTTCTCTACGGATTCCCCCAGTTCGCCGTCTCCATCGCCCTGCGCCATAAAGGCCGGCTGATACTGGGCGTGGTCTACGATCCCATGCGTCAGGAACTGTTTAGCGCCAGCCGCGGCGACGGCGCCCAGCTGAATGGCCGGCGCATGCGCGTCACCAAACGCAAGGATCTGAACGGCGCTCTGTTCGGCACCGGCATTCCCTACAAGGCCTCACAAATGGGCGAAATGTCCGATGCCTACTTCGAGATGATGAAGGCGCTGATCCCCGGCAGCGCCGGTATTCGCCGCGCCGGTTCCGCCGCTCTGGATCTGGCCTATGTGGCGGCCGGACGACTGGACGGTTTCTGGGAGCTGGATCTGAATATCTGGGATATTGCCGCCGGCGTGCTGCTCATCGAGGAAGCCGGCGGCATGGTCAGCGGCATTGCCGGCAATCCGAATCACCTGCAAACCGGCCATGTGGTTGCCGGAAACCCCAAGGTTTTCAAGGCCATGCTGCAAACTATCAAGCCGCTTATCCCTGCATCAATAAAGTGATTAGCAGGGGCTGCCCCGGCAAAAAATAATTCTCTCGCCAGACCTATAAAAAACTGAAGCGCGTACGCTAAGAGTTCCGAGACAAACATAAAGGCTCGGATGACAAATAATGGCGTTACCTGATCAACAGTCCTGTTCACGCGATCGCGCGCTGCAAATGCGTATGCGTGATGTCCTTGACGGACTTGAGGAGCTGGCCTGCGCCAGCGCCCAGTACATGCAGGAAGGCGAATTTGAAATTCTTTCCATCGAACCCCCACCCGCTGAGGATCCTGTGCGCCTCTCCAGCCGAGCCAGCATTCATACTCTACCTGTCAGGAACAGGCCGGATGAATGCACCGACATTGCCGACTGGCTCATCCAGCAGGAACAGAAAACCTGACGAACACGTGTTCCGGAAACGTCTATTCCCAGCGTTACTAAACCTGGAATGCTCCCGTTTATTGCAAACAACCCAACAGCGAGACGCATGAAATCATCCACTCAGTCATGCAAACTTTCTTCGCTGTACTCTCTAATTCAGTTTTCCATTATTTCATAAGGCATCACCCGAAGCTGATGGGGCTGTTTAGTCGTTATGTCATTGACTATGGTTTGCTTATAGATTCGTAACTCAATAATCGCTTTAGTAGCAATGCTTATCGAAGTACCAATTATTAAAAAAGATATCCGGCACCCTGGAAACTGGGGGCGCTTTCAGTAGATAGAAAAAGAGGGAAAAAGAATCTATAAACTCTCTGCATCGAACATAATATATGCTCGATACAGAGGTTTTAGATGCGCTGTATCCACTACCTGTTTGCAGTAGACGACAGACAAAGAATGGCGTCCCCAAGGGGATTCGAACCCCTGTTACCGCCGTGAAAGGGCGGTGTCCTAGGCCGACTAGACGATGGGGACTTAGGACGTGTCATTATTGCTTTATATTTCTATGGGCAATAATTCGAATCTGGTGGAGCTAGGCGGGATCGAACCGCCGACCCCTTGCATGCCATGCAAGTGCTCTCCCAGCTGAGCTATAGCCCCAAAAGCGAAGGCGCTATTTTAGAGAAATAGCGGCTGCTGTCAAGCCATTATGGAGCTTATTTATCCAGCATTTTACCGGCGGTTTATTTACCGCCGGCCTGCTTTTCGATTTTCGCCCAGGAATCGCGCAGGGTGACGGTGCGATTAAAGATCGGTTTGCCATCCGCCGTTTGCGCGGGATCCAGACAGAAGTAGCCTTCCCGCTCAAACTGGAAAATATCGCCGGCCTGCGCCTCGCCCAGAGCGGCTTCCAGATAACACTGTGTCAGGGTGCGCAGGGAGTCAGGATTAAAATACTCACGGTAATCCTTAGCCTCTTTACCGGCATCCGGTGCAGGATGACTGAACAGACGATCATACAGGCGCACTTCGGCGGCAATCGCATGCGCGGCCGAAACCCAGTGAATCACGCCTTTGACCTTGCGACCCTCGGGATTCGCGCCAAGCGTTGCGGCGTCATAAGAACAACGCAGTTCAATAATCTCACCCTGCTCATCTTTGATGACTTCATCACAACGAATCACATAGGCGTTGCGCAAACGAACTTCTCCGCCGCTAACCAGCCGTTTAAATTTTTTATTCGGCGCGACTTCCATGAAATCATCCCGATCAATATACAGCTCACGAGTAAAATGAATTTTGCGCGTCCCCATGTCTTCATTCTGGGGATGGTTGGCCGCGTTCAGTTGTTCGCAGCGATCCTCGGGATAATTTTCAATCACCAGTTTCAATGGCCGTAACACCGCCATGCGACGCGGCGCATGCGCGTTAAGATCATCACGAATCGTGCTTTCCAGCAGTCCCATTTCCACGCTGTTATCGGCCTTGGTGACGCCGATGCGATCACAAAAATCTCGAATCGCAAACGGCGTGACGCCGCGTCGACGCAGGCCGGCGATCGTGGGCATGCGCGGATCATCCCAGCCTTCAACCAGCCCTTCTTCAACCAGTTCGGTCAGTTTGCGTTTGCTGGTGACGGTGTATTGCAGGTTCAGACGCGAAAACTCAATCTGCTGCGGATGACAGGGGGTCGCCAGTTGATCCAGGATCCAGTCATACAAAGGACGGTGATCTTCGAACTCCAGCGTGCACAAAGAATGGGTGATGCCTTCAATCGAATCGGACAGACAATGGGTAAAATCATACATGGGATAAATACACCACTCATCACCGGTCTGGTGATGCACCACGCCATGACGAATGCGATAAATAATCGGATCACGCAAATTAAGGTTGGACGAGGCCATGTCGATTTTTGCGCGCAGCACACGACTGCCGTCTTCAAATTCGCCGGCGCGCATGCGCGCAAACAGATCGAGGTTCTCCTCAACACTGCGATCGCGATAAGGACTGTCCTTGCCCGGCTCGGTCAACGTGCCCCGGTATTCGCGCGCCTCATCCGGACTCAGATCACAAACATAGGCCTTGCCCTTTTTAATCAGCTCGACGGCATAATCATGCAACTGCTCGAAATAATCGGAGGCATAAAATTCTTTTTCCCCCCAGCTAAACCCCAGCCATTGCACATCGCGTTTGATTGCCTCAACGAAGCTGAGATCTTCCTTGTGCGGATTGGTGTCATCAAAACGCAAATGGCAGCGTCCGTTGTAATCTTCAGCAATGCCGAAGTTCAGACAAATAGACTTGGCGTGACCGATATGTAAATAGCCATTCGGTTCGGGCGGAAAACGGGTCACCACCTTGCCATCGTTTTTGCCTGCCGCCAGATCCTGATCAATGATCTGGCGTATAAAATTACCTGCGGGACGTGAATCTTCAGGAGCGTTGTTATTTTCCATAAGGGATTTTCTTCTCTATCAATAACTGTTGGCTTGCAGGCTCAGGCGTTAGCTTCACGTTGAGCAATAAATTCCAGCGCCATATCGATGCGTCGCAGACAGGCGGCCTTGCCCACCAGATATAACGTCACATCAATGCCCGGTGAAGCGGCGCGGCCGACGACCGCGACGCGCAACGGCTGCGCGACCTTGCCCATTTTTAATTCCAGCGCTTCGGCCACCTCGTTCACACACTGATGCAGATTCTCCGCTGTCCACTCATCGATAGCGGCCAGCGCTTCGCGCATTTTTTCCAGTGGCTCACGCGCAACCGGGCGCAGATTCTTTTTCGCCGCAGTTTCATCAAAGGCCTCAAAGTCGCGATAGATAAACTCGCTGATCTGCGCCATTTCCACCAGTGTTTGCGCGCGTTCTTTCTGCGCCGCCACCACTTCCAGAATATCCGGCCCTTCGCTGGGGTCGATACCCAGCTTGCCCAGATGAATACTCAGGTGGTGAGCAATTTCTTCCACCGGGGCGGCGATAATATATTGCTGGTTCAACCACAGCAGTTTTTCAGTATTAAAAGTGGAAGCCGCGACATTGACATCACTCACATCAAACAGTTCGATCATTTCATCCAGTGAAAATATTTCCTGATCGCCATGCGACCAGCCCAGTCGCACCAGATAGTTGAGCAGGGCTTCGGGAAGAAAACCCTCTTCACGATATTGCATCACACTTACAGCGCCGTGACGTTTGGACAGGCGCTTGCCATCTTCACCGAGAATCATGGGCACATGCGCGTAGATCGGCGGCTCGGCGCCCAGCGCGCGCAACAGGTTAATCTGTCGCGGGGTGTTGTTCAGGTGATCGTCGCCGCGAATGACATGGGTCACGCCCATGTCCCAGTCATCCACCACGACGGTTAAATTGTAGGTCGGCGTGCCGTCACTACGGGCGATGATCAGATCATCCAGCTCGCTGTTGCTGATCACCACCTTGCCCTTGATCATATCGTTAATCACCACCGCGCCTTCGGTTGGATTTTTAAAACGAATCACCGGCTCCACCCCTTCACGGGGTTCGCTGCGCATCCGGCAGCGGCCGTCATAGCGCGGTTTTTCCTTGCGCGCCATCGCCTGTTCACGCATGGCATCCAGCTCTTCCCGGCTGCAGTAGCAATAATAGGCCAGCCCCTGATCCATGAGCTGCTGAATCACTTCGTCGTAACGATCAAATCGCCGGGTCTGATAAAACGGCCCTTCGTCATATTCCAGCCCCAGCCAGGTCATGCCTTCAAGAATGGCGTTAACGGATTCTTCCGTCGAGCGTTCCCGATCCGTATCTTCAATTCGCAACACAAAGCGGCCGCCATGCTTACGCGCATGCAGCCATGAATACAGGGCGGTGCGCGCGCCGCCAATATGAAGATAGCCCGTCGGGCTGGGGGCAAATCGGGTACGAAGGGTCATGGGGAAAGGTTTCCTGCACGGGTAATTTTTCAAGGGCGCTTATTTTACCTGTATGCCGGCAAAAAAACAGGGGGACTAAAGTCATGGCAAAAAATGCCGAAATAAAGAGTGTAGACATTTTCGATAAAGGGGCCTGAATCCCCCCTTTCACTAACACCCGGATACCCCATATATGCAACATCACGGCGCGCCAATCTATGTACCCGAACAGAGCACGCCCCGGATTGCCTGTGAAATCGATCCAGCCGCCATCCAGAAATTTCTGCAATTCTGCCAGCAGCGCACCATTCCGAAAAAATCCGTTATTCTGCGCCCCGGCGATCCGGCTGATAAACTCTGCTTTCTGATCAAGGGCACTGCGGCGGTTATCCTCGAAGACGAGGAAGGCGGCAAAAACGAGATCGTCCTGACCTACCTGAATCAGGGCGATTTCATTGGTGAAATCGGCCTGTTTTATGATCTGGATGTACGCAGCGCCACGGTGCGCAGCAAGACCGAATGCCATCTCGCGGAAATCAGCTACAAAAAATTGAAACAACTGTTTAAGGATGAACTGAAGGAGGTGCAGCCACACCTGCTCAATGCAGTCGGTGTGCAGTTATCCGAACGTCTGATGAGCACCAGCCGCAAGGTCGGTCAGCTCGCCTTCATGGACGTCTACGGCCGGGTCGCCCGCACCCTGCTGGATATGTGCAAACAGCCCGACGCCATGTCCCACCCGCTGGGCACCCAGATCCATCTTTCCCGTCAGGAAATCGGCCGGATTGTCGGCTGTTCCCGGGAAATGGCCGGTCGCGTGCTCAAAGCCATGGAAGAAGAAAAGGTCATCTCCGCATCAGGCATGGAAATCGTTATTTTTCACGAACGCTAAGCTCTTCACAGCGCCTAAACCACACCCTGTTTCTACTTCTTCAGACAAAAAAAAACCCCGCGGGAGCGGGGTTAATAATGCGCAATTTCTGCGCAGGGGGAGGAAACAAATGAAAAACTTAAATCTGATAAAACTTGCTCATTGCACTTACTGTTACGGCATGAGACAGGGAAACTTTAAGAATAATTCAAAAAAATTTAGATATTTTTTATCTGTTTGATTTTAATGACTATTTATTATTTTCTCGGCTGATCTGGTAATTGCTAAGAAATTGTCTTATAAGTGCAGCCTAAGCCATTGTTATTCTGGAAGCTCATGCCGAACACGCCCCAAAAACGCCTACTGGCTGTCGTGATATCCCTATTGTCTCTGCTGCTCCCCTCTCTGGCGCTGGCCGCCGCGACGCCCCATCACGGGCTAGATCTGACCCGGACAGGATATGGCTACGCAGCGCTGGCGCTATTCGTCCTGGCCTATGCGCTGGTCGTCAGCGAGGAATTTTTTCATTTGCGCAAATCCAAGCCGGTAATTGTCGCAGCCGGCATTATCTGGGTGCTGATCGGCATCGCCTACATGCAGGCAGACGATCCCCACACCGCCGGGGAAGCGCTGCGCCACAATATTCTGGAGTTCGCCGAACTGATGCTATTCCTGCTCGCCGCGATGACCTATATCAATACTATGGAAGAGCGCCGGGTATTCGACGCCCTGCGCGCCTGGCTGGTGCGCCGGGGATTTTCCCTCTACCGGGTTTTCTGGATCACCGGCCTGCTGGCGTTCTTTATCTCGCCCGTCGCGGATAACCTCACCACCGCCCTGCTGATGGCCGCCGTCGTCATTGCCGTGGCTCCGGACAATCCAAAATTTGTCACTATCGCCTCTGTTAACATCGTGGTCGCGGCTAACGCCGGGGGCGCGTTCAGCCCCTTTGGCGACATCACGACGCTAATGGTCTGGCAGGACGGGATTGTCGATTTTCGTGATTTTTTCAGGCTGTTTCTGCCCTCGCTGGTCAACTGGCTGGTTCCTGCGTTTATTCTCTCCTTCGCCGCTTCGCGTGCGCGACCTGAGGCCATTGATGAGCGCGTTATCATTAAAAAAGGCGGGCTGGTCGTCATCGGCCTGTTTCTGCTGACTATCGGCATAACCGTCAGCGTACATAATTTTCTGCACCTGCCCCCGGTACTGGGCATGATGACCGGACTCGGCCTGCTGAAGTTCTTCGGCTACTATCTGAAACGACAAAGCGGCAACCGGCATGAACAGACGCCGCCTCCCGATGAACAGGCCTGTTGCGTTCCTGATTCAGAAGTTGACTCTGACGACGAGCCCTTCGATATTTTCCATATTCTGGCGCGGGCGGAATGGGATACCCTGATGTTTTTCTATGGCGTGGTGCTCTGCGTGGGCGGCCTCGGCACGATTGGCTATCTCGCCGGGATCTCGGAATTTATGTATCACGATCTGGGCGCGACCAACGCCAATATTATGGTCGGCGTCATTTCCGCGATTGTCGATAATATTCCGGTAATGTTTGCCGTATTGAGCATGGAGCCGAATATGTCTCTGGGACAATGGCTACTGGTGACCCTAACGGCCGGGGTCGGGGGCAGTCTGCTTTCGATAGGCTCGGCGGCCGGCGTGGCCTTAATGGGCCAGACGCGCGGCATGTACACCTTTTTCGGCCATATGAAATGGAGCTGGGCCGTTGCGCTGGGTTATGCCGCCAGTATCTGGCTGCATCTTTATATTAATGCTGAACTAATGTAGTAGGTGGCTAAATAAGTGTTCCTAATACCAGTACACTATGTATTACCGAAGCCTGTTGTAGGTACGATTTCAATCGTACCTGTACGGCTGAAGCCGTACCTACAGTTCCATCGCTGTTTCATAAGTGTACTCGTATTTGGAACAGCTATTTAGGTTTCCGTTTCCAGCTCGGGGCGCATCCAGATGCAGCCGCCGCCACTGGCTTTATCAATCGCCTGCAGGCGCTCCTGATGGGCTTTTTGTTCCAGCTCATCAGGACGAATCACTTTGATCGGCGCACGATCCGCGCTTAGTGGACGGCGATCGGTAACCTGCTTCTGTTCCGCGTTTTCCTGTCCTCCCAGCGACAGCCGGGTCTGACCACCGGTCATGGCCAACCAGGTTTCGGCCAGAATCTCGGCATCCAGCAGCGCGCCATGCAGCTCACGCGCGGAATTATCGATCTGGTAGCGCTTGCACAACGCATCAAGACTGTTCTTCTGTCCCGGATGCATTTTGCGCGCTAAGGCCAGCGTATCCAGCACCGTGCAAAACTCATTTACCGGTTGCGCGGCTTTATCCAGTAATTTCAATTCATGATTAATAAAGCCCACGTCAAAACGGGCATTATGAATAACCAGCTCAGCGCCGCGAATAAAATTAAGAAACTCTTCGCTGATATCGGCAAAGCGCGGTTTATCTTCCAGCATCTCATTGGTGATGCCGTGAACCTCAATAGCGCCTTCGTCGATTACGCGATCGGGATTAAGATATTGATGATAGTTTTTGCCGGTAATGCGACGATTGATCACCTCGACACAACCAATTTCGATTATACGATGTCCCTGGCTGGGCTCAAGGCCGGTCGTTTCCGTGTCAAGTACGATATAGCGCATAAGTTAAGATTAAAGATGGCGACAAAGAAATTCAAGTCTCACGGCGTTAATTACCAATACAGGATTTATTTTCGGTAGGCAACTATACTTTAATTCCCAGTTTTTTTATTAAATCATATAAGGTTGGTCGGCTTACACCCAGCAATTCCGCCGCCGGCCCGACTTTGCCTCCCACGTTACTCAGCGCATGTGAAATGGCGGTTCGCTCGGCCTGTTCGCGAATGGTTCTTAGATCAAAACTCTGATTTTGCGCCGCATCATTTGACTGCAATTCCAGATCATCAACCGTGATCTGTTTGCCATCCGCCATGATAATTGCGCGTTTAACCCGGTTACGTAATTCACGAACATTTCCCGGCCAGGTATGCGCTTCCATCGCGGCAATCGCTTCTTTGGAAAAACCCGTCAGGCGCTTTCCCTGTTCTTTATTGAAGGTATCAAGAAAAGAACGGGCAAGTAATAATACATCGCCCTGCCTGCTACGTAGAGGAGGCATATTGATACAAATTTCATTGATTCGATAATAAAGATCTTCTCTGAACTCACCCGATTTAATTTTTTCTTCCAGATGCTGATGGGTTGCGCAAATCACACGAACATTCACCGGTATCTCTTCTCTGCCACCAATACGTTCAACCACCCGTTCCTGTAAGAAGCGCAATAGCTTACCCTGCAGAGGTAGAGGCAAATCCCCCATTTCATCCAGAAATAGCGAACCATTATTTGCGAATTCTATTTTTCCGGGGGTGGTTTTAAGAGCGCCGGTAAACGCGCCTTTTTCATAACCAAATAATTCACTCTCCAGTAAATTTTCAGGTATTGCCGCACAGTTAATCGCGACAAAATTACCTTCAGAATATGCACTCTTCGCATGCAGGCCTCTGGCGCACAATTCCTTCCCCGTACCACTGTCACCGAGAATAAGAACGCTGGCATCCGATGGCGCAACCTTTTCCACCATTTGACATACCGAATACATTTGCGGACTACTGGCGACAATGCCATCCAGCGGCATCTTTTTCTGTACACTTAAAAGACGCTGATTTTCCTGTTCCAGAGTATAAACATGATAAGCCCGATTGACTATTTGGCCAAGAACCTCTGACTCTACTGGTTTCTGATAAAAGTCATAGGCGCCACCTGAAACCGCTCTGACCGCATTATCACGATCCTCATTACCACTCACGATAATTATTTTCGTTGAAGGAGAAATTGACAGAATTTCTTCCAGACACGCCAGGCCTTCGGTACTACCATCCGGATCAGGCGGCAATCCCAGATCCAGAGTAACAATAGCCGGTTTTTTCTTTTTTACGATCTCAATAGCTGAAAGACGATCACTGGCGACATCAACCTCGAAATCCTCAAAATACCAGCGTAATTGTTTCTGTAGACCCAGATCATCTTCAACAATCAGTAGTTGTTTATCTGTTTTTTCCTGTTTTGCCATAGTTTTATTCCAAAATAAACAGCGGAAGCATTACTGATAATTACAATTAATATTACGCCAATTTTTTCTGTTGCAAGGGAAGGTGAAGCCGAAATAATGTTCCTTTTCCTATTTCACTTTCCACTTCAATATCCCCCCCTAATCGTTGCAAAAATTCGCGCGCCTCAAATACGCCTATTCCCATACCAGATTTACCCTTGGTCGTCTCAAAAGGTCTAAATAAACGAGTGCGAATAAAGTCGTCATCCATGCCACACCCCGTATCTTCAATTTCAATAATGGCATGATTAATATGTTTATGAAGTTTAATATAAATATTACCACTTACCGGCGTCGCATCCTGTGCATTTTGTATAATATGACTAATAACCGAAGCTAATCGGTCATGATTTGCATTTGATATGATATTCTCTTCGGCACAGGTCATTTCTATATTAGGCGTATTACCTGCCCGTTTACGATTATCCACTTCACGCCTAATCAAAGAGCAAAGATCGATATCCTCCTTATCTTCACTACCCCGCACATCATCTTTGAGATTGCTTAACAACCGATTCATTTTTTCTACTGAGTTTTCAACAGTACTGATCACGTCATCCACAAAGAGGGGGTTATTCTTATGTTTTGCGGCATTGCTGACAATAAGTGAAAGTTGCGCAATCATATTCTTGAGATCATGCACCATATAGGTTGAAAGTCGATTAAAATCATCAAAACGCCTTGCCTCTGACAATGCCTGCGCCGCTTCATGTTGAGCCAGATAACTGGCTGCCTGGCGACAGGCAATTTTTAACAAGTCAATATCTTCCCAGTTAAAATTATGGCGTCTGTTTTTTGCATGCGCTAAAACTACAAAACCAAGCATTTGATTCTGGAGAATCAAGGGCATCACCAACCATGCGCTTTGCAATGAACGCAGCCACTCAGGCAGAGAAAAAAAACCTCTGCTGCGATACACCCCAGGATTCCATTCAAACTCATCCAAATTAATAACCCAATCATTTTCCTCCATAAATTTAATGAAATCTGTATCATCTCTTTCAGAATCATATACAGCAGGCATATTCCAACGGGCGACAGGGAGATAAATATTATTATCCCTTTTCATCCACAGCATACCACCAGGGCTTTCAATAATCTGGGCAATAGCCTGAATACTGCGTGTAGGCAATGGTATTGTTTCATCAAATGATGACAGAACATAAATAAACCTGAGCCACTCGTCACGATAATCATATTTATAATGGAAAAAATGCTTATTAATAAGCACTCTTAATTTTGCACGTAAGGTTTCCGAGAACAACAAAAGAACTAAAATAATTATCGCACCAAACATAAATAACGTTTGCGCAATAACGCCCCAACCTCCCCCAAAATTCCTTACATAATAGCCACCAAACCCGATCACTAATAAATATATACCGCCACCTAGTAAAGTGGTCGTATGAAAAACAACATGTCTCGACAGAAATATTCCTGATGACCATTCCGGGTGTCGTGAAATAGCGATACCAATAACAGGCACCATCAACGCATTAATCAAACCACGCGATTGCCATAACATGCTGTCAACATGTTGAAATAACATAGCCTCAGAATATAAATAGAAGTCATAAGCGTATATCCCACCAAGACCGAGACAAAAGAATTTTACCGCCCACATCATATCCTTTCGGGTATTTCTAAGCATTTGTTCCAATAACACAAGAACGGAAATCGCCTGTACTAAATATCCCGTTAACAGTGGGTCGATGCCTTTAGGTAAGAGAGGTATAAATTGGCTTATATGTCTGTCTAATACCAGCAGCACCATAAGGGAACTAATGATAAAAAACAGTATTTTGACACGGTGTATGAGTGATGAATTATTGTCTACCGCAACTGAGCGGCCTAAAACGAGTAACAAAAATAGTTGCCAGAATAAATTTCTGAAAATTTCCAATATTTGATATATCAGAAGAAGTTCTACGCGACCTGATTGAAATGCAGCTGTTCCAGCCCAGAGAATAGAAACCGAAGTTGCTAACAGAAGATATTTTCTTGACGGTTTATCCTGCCTGCGATCTGTTAGAAGGACTCCCAACAGAATAAGAAAAAATATTGCTGCGATACTATAACTTAGTAATCCAATATACATAATCAAAGGTCTTTAAAGATACAGGTCGCTTAACACTATCTCCCTTTTATATCTTAAGATCATAAAGTATTCGCGCCTCCTTATTTATTACAAAGGCGCGAATACAATTTTGACCTAAAGCTGTTTTAATATCTTTTCGGCTTCTTTCATCCCCTTAAATTTCTGTTTTCCATCAAGCGACTTGCGCAAATGTATTTTTGCATTTTTCGTATCACCAGCCTTGTAATAGGCCATACCAAGATGGTACTGGAAAAGTGCAAAATCCGGCTGCTTTGTGACAACCCTGGATAATATTTTAATCGATTTTTGGTATTCACCGCTCTTATAGTAAATCCAGCCAAGCGTATCAAGAAATCCTGGTTCGTCTGATTTCTCAAATTTTAAAGTCAATTCTCTGGCCCGGCGCAAACTTTCCTCATCACCCCGCACATCAGATAAAATTGATGCGAGATTATTTGAGGCTAGCGCATCATCAGGTTTGAGCTGCAAAATCTTTTCATATGTATTTATTGCCAAATCAAATTTCCCAGTGCGCTCATATATTTGCGCCAGTCTCGCATAAATATCAACACTGTCAGGTATAATTTTTAATGCAGATTTATACGTTTCAATAGCCGAAGAAATATCCTTTTTAGCAATATAAACATTCGCTAAACTGGTATACGGTAATGACCATTTTGGATTAAGCTTTATCGCTTCTTTAATAAATTTCTCAGCAAGAACAAAATCCTTTTTTGCAAAATATACTTCACCTAATAATTCTTTAGGTATGGCGCTATCAGGCCGTTTGGCGATAATTTTCTCCAGCCGTTCTATTGCAGCCGAATAGTTTTTTGTACTCAACTCAGCCTTGATAATAGATGCAAGTGTGGGTAGCATTTTCCCTGAAAGCTTAAGCGCTTTTTCGTATTCGCTAATCGCTTTATCATAATTTTTCAGCGCCATATTGAAGTCGCCGGACTTTTGATAACCAAACGGATTATCAGGGTGATATTTTTTAATCAGCGCAATAGTCTTGGCTACCATATCCTTATCAGATAACAAAGATGCAATATTAAGCTTCATCTTCATTACCTCAAGGTTAGTTGGCGAAATTTTAAATGCTTTATCTATCTCCTTATTAGCTTCATCATATTCTTTCTGACTTATAAGATACTGTGCATAATTTAAATGTGGCTTAGGATTTTCTACTGCAGATTCAATACTTCGTATTAAGGTTTCTTTTGCAAGCTCATATTCTTTATTTCGCATATGAGCAAGCGCCAACAAACGACTCGCTTCAACCATATCAGGTTGATCCTTGATAATAGAGCGAAAAGCGGCAATAGCAGAAACCATATCATTATTAAATAATGCAATTTTACCTTTAAGAAGCAAAGCCTTGGCGCTACGAGGATTTACATCTAAAACTTCTGATATATATATCTGTGCTTGCTCATACTTACCTTGTTTTAGAAAAATATTAGCAAGTTCAACCCTGGCTTTTAAACCCTCTGGCCCAGTTCCATCTAAATCTATAATACCCTTATAAATACCTTCAACTTCCTTGGGCTTAATTTTTTCATACAATTTTGCCTTGGCAAATTTTAAATTAAATGCTTCCGGATAATCTCGAATAGCATCTAAAAGTTCCGATTCTGCTTCTTTGACACTTTTATATTTTGCCAGGAATTCTACCAACATTAATTTTCGCGATTCGTTGTCACTATCAAGTTTGACTGCATCACGTAGTGCAGACTCAGCTTTATCATATTTCTTTTGTTCAATATAGAATTTTATAAGCCTCTGTCTATACTCAAAATTTTCAGGTTTTAATTCAATAAGACCAACTAGAATTTTTTCTGCATTAGCAACATCCTTGCGCATTGAATAAATACCGCCTAGTTGTAATCGTAAAGCAACATCTTCAGGATTATTTGCAATCCCTTCTTTCAAAACAGCTGTTGCATTTTCATAATCGCGATTCCGCATGTACAGATTTGAAAGAATAAATATCGCATCTGTCATACTTTTATCTTTTTCAATAATATTTTTAGCAATAGATATAGCCTTGTCAGTATCACCTTTCCGCGCTGAAATTAGTAATTCGAGCATTTTCACATGTTTGCTCTCTGGGTTTCTTGTGACTATTTCGTCAAGCTGCTCCTGAGCTTTTTCCAGTTCGCCTGATAGAAGATATAGGCGTGCAAGTTTATTTCGCGCTTCAAGGTTATCACCATCTAATTTTACAGCTTTATAATAATGAACATATGCACCACGAAAATTTTTATTTTTGGCCTCAACCTCTCCAAATAGGTAATGTGCATCTGCAAACTTTGGATCAATTTGCAGAACATTTTTTAATTCTATTTTGGCCTTATCATAATCACCTTGTTCAAAATAAGCTTTACTTTTTTCAAAATACTTTGCCTTACGTGCATCTTCCCCGCCACAACCGGCAAGCATGGTTACTAACAGCGCCACACTGATTAATTTTATAAAATTAATATTCATATCTTCCCCTGTACTTTTCAAAATAGAACTTAGTTAGAAC
>WFVC01000169.1 GCA_015491815.1 Gammaproteobacteria bacterium
GAGTTAATCTTGTGATCGATATAATGTTTGCGTCCACGCACATCACGGGTAAAGCCCCGCACCCGGTAATCCATGATCACGATGTCTGAATCAAAGCTGTGGATCAGAAAATTCAAAGCCTTGAGTGGTGAGACCCGGCCGCAGGTGGAGACATCGATATCGACGCGAAAAGTGCTGATACCGTTATCCGGATGACTCTCCGGATAAGTGTGTACTGTGATGTGGCTTTTGTCGAGATGGCTCACCACCGAATCCGGCAACGGCCCCGGCGCCTGAGTGTTGGACAGATCTTCCGCCGCCACCGGTTCCTCGGCAATCAGCATGGTCACGCTGGCGCCTTCCGGCTCATAATCCTGGCGGGCGATATTAAGAATATTGGCGCCGATAATATGGCTAACTTCGATGAGAATATCGGTCAGTCGTTCGGCGTTGTACATTTCATCAATGTACTCGATGTACTGTTTGCGCTGAGCCGCCGTCTTGGCGTAGCAAATATCATAGATATTAAAACTTAATGTCTTGGTGAGGTTGTTAAAACCATGCAACTGAATTTTCTTTTTACGCGACATCATTCATTCCAGCCCGGCAAAAACTTCCTGAGCCACGCTTTTCCACAGTAGTTCGCCAAACACGCGAGGAATAACTCTGGCAACAGGGACGGATCCCATCGACAATAACTGATCATGAAAATCCCGGAGATTAAAATTCGCCTCACTCAGCTGTAAACGCGAACGCGTCGAGTTGATCAGGGCCCAGCCCGTTGCATAACTCATTGGTATGGTGGGCATGCGCGTATACCATTCAAGATCCGCCAGCGCCTGTTGCGGCGAAAAACCCAGCCATAATTGCATGCGTTCAGCCGCCAGTTCCAGACTCAGACCACGCGTATGCAGCTCAACATCCAGCATAATGCGCAGCGCGCGCCAGAGCCGGTCCTTGAGCAAAATAAAACGCGACTCGGGCGCATCGAGAAAACCCTGCTCCTGCATCAACTGTTCACAATACAACGCCCAGCCTTCATACAGGGTCGCGGAAGGATTCAGCAGTCGCGGCAGACTGCCGGCTCGCGGCGTAAGATTGGCGGTGACAAATTGCAGGTGATGTCCCGGCCAGGCTTCATGCACGCAGGTATGGCGCAGACTAATCGCATTATGCTCCCCCATCTCAGCCTCATTATCAGGCAGGGTCACATAGTACAGTCCCTGCTGACGCGTATCGTTATGCGCAGGTTCAAGATAGGCGGCAAACGGAATTTCATGTCGTAAAAATAACGGCGTCTCGACCACTTTAAGCGACTCGCGCGCAGGCAGGCTCAACAGATTTTTTTCTTCAACAAAAGCGCGCGCCTCATTCATCCCCAGCCGATAGTGTTCTAACAGATCAGCGATATCCGTATGCCGGGCATGAATTTTCTGCGTCAGGCCGTCGATATCCTCATCGCCCTGCAACTCACGGGTAAGTCTTTTCAGTTCCGCCAGCGTCTCATCAAACAAACGTTGCCCCAGCCGGTGCAGGCTGTCGGTGCTGATATCCAGCCCGTGCCGATGGCGCAGCAACATCTCGAACTGCGTCTGTCCACAGGCAAAATCGCCTCCGGCCAGTTTTGCTAAATCGGTTTCCAGAAAACGCGCATAATCTTCCAGCGCATGCGCGGCCGTATCCAGTTCAGCATTCAGCCGGTAGCGGCTAACCACAGGATGATGATGCAACTGACGTAAATAGGCCGCGCCCTCGCGCGCTTCAATCACCGCCGCCTGCAGCCAGTTAAGCGGAATTTGCGCCGGCTCCACCTGCAGATGACTGCGCGCTGAACGCAGGTGGCCGGGAATCGCCCCCAGGCGTGCGGCAAAGGCCGCGGCGGGATCCTGAACTTCCCGCAGGGTTAGCTGATAAATGGCGTGCACCGGCAAAAAGCGCAGCGGATCACGCCGCCGCCAGTCCTGCTCCACCAGCTCTTTTAATTCCAGCAAAGCGGCGTTGCGCAGAATGTCGAGATCCAGACGCTGATCCTCATCCAGTTCCTGCTGATTGATCTCTTCCAGCGCGCTCAACAACATTTCATTCAGCGCGGTCAACGCGCCGATATCATCATCGTCGCAGGGCGTCAGCAGATGCGCATAGCCTTTGACGCCGACATCGACCGCCGCCTCGGGGTGAAAGCGAAACCACGACTGATAATATTCGCGGATCAATTTATCCGGTTCGCTCATCCGTTATTCGTCGCCTGCGCTTTCGCGTATTTCATAATCGTGGCTGATTTGTACCCCGGCGCGATCCAGCATAATCGAGGCCGAGCAATATTTCTCCGCCGACAGGGACACGGCCCGGGCCACCCGCTTCTCATCCAGTCCACGTCCGCTGACAATGAAATGCACATGGATACGGGTGAAGACCTTCGGCTCCTCCCCGGCGCGCTCCGCCGAGAGCTCGACCTCACAGTCTTCAACCGGCTGGCGGGATCTTTTCAGAATCAGCATGACGTCAAAAGCTGTGCAGCCGCCCATCCCCAACAACAACATTTCCATCGGCCGCACGCCCAGATTCCGGCCACCATGATCCGGTGGCCCGTCCATCACGATAGCATGACCGCTGCCGGATTCAGCCAGAAAGGTGGCCTCCTCTACCCATTTCACCCGCGCTTTCATTTTCTCAACCTCATAATTAATAAGCCTAAAACCCCGTAACCCACTCTATCGGGAACGATCAATCCGCATTTCGGTCATATAACTGTATTTTCAGTACATGAGTGACCATATTCTCACTTTCCACATGAAATCGGACACATCTATTTACAATGCCCGACATTCATATACCATAAGCAGGATAATACGTCAGTAGCAACACCTCTGGTAACTAAAAGGGAACACCATGGTACAGACGGCAGCCCAGCACACCGGAATCGAATCTCTGGATCGATTTCTCGAACATTGCCATCGCAGGCAATATCCTGCGAAAAGCGTCATTATTTATGCTGCGGATAAACCCGACGTACTCTATTACATTGTTGACGGCTCCGTCTCGGTGCTGATCGAAGACGCCGAAGGCCGCGAAATCGTGCTCGCCTATCTGAACAAGGGTGATTTTTTCGGCGAAATGGGCCTCTTCAGCGAAGATGACAATCGCAGCGCCTGGGTGCGCGCCCGCACCGCCTGCGAAGTCGCAGAAATCAGTTATACAAAATTCCGCCAGCTCTATCAGGAACATCCCGATGTGCTCTTCGCGCTGGCTTCACAGATGGCCGCCCGTCTGCGCGACACCAGCCGCAAGGTCAGCGACCTGGCCTTCATGGACGTCACCGGTCGCGTGGCCCGCACCCTGCTGGATCTGTGCAAACAGCCGGACGCCATGACCCATCCCGATGGCATGCAGATCCGCATTACCCGTCAGGAAATCGGCCGCATCGTCGGTTGCTCACGGGAAATGGTCGGACGGGTATTAAAGAACATGGAAGAACAGGGGCTGATCTGGGTTAAGGGTAAAACCATCGTCGTGTTCGGCACCCGCTGAATTTATCGATCATTCCGCAGGGTTAACTAAATAACTCCCGCAATTTCTCTCCCGGCTCATCGGCTTTCATAAACGCCTCGCCCACCAGAAAAGTATTGATATTATTTTTGCGCATCAGCGCCACATCATCGCGGGTGTGAATCCCGCTTTCCGTCACCACAGTCCGCCCCGCCGGAATCGCCCGCAATAACTCAAGACTGGTTTGCAGTGACGTTTCAAAAGTGCGCAGATTGCGATTGTTAATGCCCACCAGCGGCAAATCCAGCGGCAGAGCGCGTTCCAGCTCTTCACCGTCATGCACTTCCACCAGCACATCCATATGCAGCCGCGTAGCCAGCTCGGCCAGTTCCTGCATTTGCGCGTCCTCCAGCACTGCGACGATCAACAAAATACAGTCGGCTCCCATCGCCCGCGCTTCAAATACCTGATAGGGATCGATCATGAAATCCTTGCGCAGCACCGGCAGGCCGCAGGCCGCCCGCGCCTGTTTTAAATAATCATCACAACCCTGAAAAAAATCGATATCGGTTAATACCGACAAACAGGCCGCCCCGCCTTTTTCATAGGATCGGGCAATCTCGGCCGGCTGAAAGTTTTCACGCATCACGCCCTTGCTCGGAGAGGCTTTTTTAATCTCCGCAATCACCGCCGCCCGCCCAGGCTCGATTTTATTTTTGATCGCCATAACAAAGCCACGCACAGGCAACGCAGATTGACTGTGTTTTTCCAGCTCGGCCTGTGAAATACTATTCTTACGCTCGGCAACTTCTTCTGCTTTACGCTGAATAATTTTTTTTAATATGTCGGGTGTTTTATTCATTAGTTTTCACTGCTGTCCCGTTAACTCCCTCTCCCTCTGGGAGAGGGTTGGGGTGAGGGGATCTGAATAAGGTAACGCATTGTATTATTTATCCCCTCATCCTGGCCTTCTACCCCTCAAGGGGGTACAGAAAAGAGTCCCTGAGGGAGAAGGGATGGCTTCAATTTTAAATATCGCAAGTTCATGTCGTCAATGGCTTCGATTAACCCAATATTCTTAAAATCAAAAACTTAACTAATATCACTATAATATTAACGGGACAGCAGTGATTAGTTTTATATTTTTTAGAAACTATTCGAAATTTTTACCAGCGCGGCCAGTTTCTCTTTTGCCGCGCCACTGGCGATGACTTCATCGGCTTTTTTGATCCCTGCTTCCAGACTCCCGGTCAGA
>WFVC01000170.1 GCA_015491815.1 Gammaproteobacteria bacterium
GGCAAAACTGGTCGATGATGTGCCCATTCTTGATCGCGCCCTGACTGCCGTCCTCTCAGGTATTAAACGTAGCGCATGAAGAAACAACTATTCTCTAAGGAAGCTCTGATTAATTCCGTTCACCCTGAGCCTGACGAAGGGTCGAACCATGAACGCTAAGTATTGTAAAATCATAATGTTATATGGTTCACCCTTCGACAAGCTCAGGGTGAACGGAATTAATCAGAGCTTCCTTAGAGAATAGTTGTTTCTTCATGCGCTACGTTTAATACCTGAGAGGACGGCAGTCAGGGCGCGATCAAGAATGGGCACATCATCGACCAGTTTTGCCCGGCCACTGCGCAGATCGGCGGCGAGACCAAACAGCGTTTTGTCGGCGACCACATCGAACTTCCAGTTGAGGAAGGTATATTCGCCAAGTAGATCGCTTTTCCAGGCCAGTTTGGCGCGTTGAGCATGGCCATTCTCATCAAAAAACTCTACCCACTTTCCGGCTTCCATGTGGCGGGCAATATCCAGATATTCATCTTCAGGATAGTCATCGGCATTATCCGGTTCTTCCCAGCTGCTGAGAATAATATCCTCCATGACCTCCCGATCTTCGCCTTCACTGCTGTCATCTTTCAGCACATCATTCAACATATCTTCCAGTTCAGACAGTGAAGCGACCTGTTGTTCCATGTCCGCGATAGTTTGATCAATTTCTGATGTTGGCGTGTCTTCGGCATGTTCCGTAACGCTGGCGATAGAGGCGCTGATGTCAGTGTTTTCAAGTACAGTGAGATCCTGTTCAATCTCGCTTAATTGTTCGATGAATTCATTGTCCGTTTCTTCAACGGCGGGTTTCTCTTCTTCAAACAGGAAGAAAGAGGCTTCGGGATTCTGCTGTTGAATGCTGCTCATCGCGGCATCATCTTCTGCTTCAGCCAGAACATCCTGATGCAGCATGCCGCGCACACTGGCCAGATGCCAGGCTTCAAGCGCGTTGAACAGTTTGTCAGTTTTATCCTGTGGGTAATCAATATTATTCAGTCCTTCACGCAGGGTATGGATCAGCTGTTTGATAATATTGCCCAGTTTCTTTTTATCCAGCGACATTTTTTTCGGCTCGACAGACCAGGCGAGAACGTCGATAAAACGCAACTGATTCTTCCATAGCGCGGAATCCTGTCCCTGATCCAGATAAGTGTGCAGCATGACATCGCGCCAGGGACCCTGAATAATTTTTTCTATCTGTTCAGGAAGCTGTTTGCCGTTTAATACTTCCTCCAGTGTTTCTTTCACCCAGGCCTGCGCCAGCGCGACTTCTTCCTTGCGCTGAAAAACGGCCAGCGCTGATTCTTCCGCAGAGTTTTCACGTTGCTGTTGTTCATCCATGAAGGTATTAAAGTCTTCCAGTACGCGTTCAAAGATGCTGATGTCATCTTCAAATTCGCTAATAACCTTTTCAACCGCCTGTTCGATTTTCTGGATGACGGGGGTATTTTCCTTTTGCGCGCTTTCATCCAGACCAATCCCGGCTTTTGCCAGCGTATTCAGCAATACGCGGGCCGGGTGCCCCTGAGTGCTGAAAAATTCCTTGTCAATCACGGCAACTTTCAGCATCGGAATTTGCAGACGCGCAATTTCGGCCTTGGCGGCGGCAGGCAGATTTTCATCATCGAGAATGAATTCAAACAGCATGGAAACAACATCGATAATGCCATTGTCAACAGAGTTCAAATTAACCGGTTGCCCGGCGACTTCGGCAACCTGATTGACCAGCATAGTCTTGATCTGTGAGCTGATTTCCTGAGGCGTTCCGCTTTGCGGCAAGCTTGCGGCAGGGCTGGATTGAATCTGGCTGAGCGCACTAAGCACCTGTTGGGTAGAGCCGGTAGCCAGACCCGCAACTGATCCCGCGCCCGCATGCTGAGCCGCATTCGTCACGGCAGGGTTTTCGCCGGGATAGGCTTGCGCAGCAGGTATCCCGGACTGGGGGGATGCAATGCCGGTTTGCGCGAGTAGTTGCTGTAAAGGAACCAGCACTTCGGAACCGGCAGAGAGGTTATTAGGATCAAAGGCCTCAACCGGATTTGCGGATGGGTTTATCGATGAACTATCGGCTGTATTGTCATAATTAGCGCCAACCTGCGCAGGCGAGGCCGGCTGTTGCGCAGTGCGGGTTCTGATCCTGGGTTTTATGCCGGCTTCGGTGAAGCTGTTATTGATGGCCTGATACAGGTTGCCGATGGTTTCATTAATATGTTGATCGAAGAGTTTATAAATGATCAACTTGATCTTGATTTCTGTATCCAGAGTTTCGGTGGCCTCTTTAAAGGCGGCGCATAAATTCTCCGGATCAAGTGGATTGGTTTCCGGACTTATCTCAATATCGGGAGCAATCTGCGCCAGCCGCTGTTCGACAGAATGAATTTCCTGGGCAAAGTTGCTGCGGATCTTGGTTGTCAGCGTACTCATGGCCAGTGATTCTTCCAGATCCACCTCTTCCATCAGCGACATATTTTCACAGGAAAGATCGCTCTCGTTCAGTTGGGGTTCATGGCTGGCGGGTTTGGGATTCCAGAAATCCGTAAACAGGTTTTCGATATTTTGACGGTAATCCAGTTCAATATCTTTGCGTTTCAGGCGCACGATGCGCATGGAATCAAACTAGACAGATTGATCCGTATTGTTGTCGGCTTTTTCCGCCATTTCAAACAGGCGATCATCGGCGCTGTCAAACATTTGCTGCATCAGAGTGCGGGCGTATTGAGTGCTCTGGTTTTTGAAGGTTTCCAGAAGTTTTTGCGCCTTGACCCGGCCATTGACGCCGCCGTGTGCGGGATGAGTCTCAAGAGAAACGACTTTGGGTTGCATGCTCATACCTGACCTGTTTGCTAACAATCGATTATGAAGTCAGGGCGAACGCGAGAGGATCTTCAGAACACGGTTGAAAATGTTCCGGCAGCCCCGCCGTCATGGGTTGCCGGTATTCGACAACCTTTAGATCGGTAGCTTTGCGTCCCCGGCTTTCACCGGGTTTGCCCTGATGTTTTATTACGTTTTAAGTATCGGTAGGCAGAGTGGGATTGTGTAGCGGAAAAATGTCAACTGGGTCACAATTAAGGAAGGTCTGATTTGTTCCGACCTTCCTTAAAAGGGCTTGTTTGTCCTTGTCCAATCTACTTCAGAAATGATTCCGGGCAAGCACTTCATCGAGGCTTAACTGTCCGGGACGCGGCCAGGGTTCAGCGGTTTTTTTACCGATGGCCAGCATCATGCAGATCGCATGATCAGTCGGCAGTTTGATAAGTTTTGCCACCGCCTCATAATCAAAGCCATCCATTGGACAGCTGTCATAACCCAGTGAGCGCGCCATGAGCATCAGCGACATGGCGATCATACCGCAGGAGCGCATGCCTTCATCGCGTTGCACCTGTTCCCGTCCGTCATAATAATTATGAATCGCCGGCAGCATAAATTCCTGTACTTCAGCCGGTGCGCCCTGCCAGTATTTTCCCGGGTTTTTTTCCCAGGCCTTGTGGTCAAAACACAGAACCAGCAGTTCAGAGGCTTCGGTGACCTGCGCCTGATCCCAGGCCGCTTCACGGATCGCCTGTCGCTGCGCGCGATCCTGTATGCGCACAAGACGCCAGTGCTGGAGGTTGAAGGCGGTAGGCGAATAGAGCGCATACTGCATCAGGGTGGTGAACGTGTCTTCGGGCATTTGATGTTCGGGATCAAAATGCTTGATCGCGCGGCGCGTTTCAAGCGCCTCGCTAACGGTAAGTGAGTGATGCTTATTCATGTTTGTTTTCTCCCTTGCTATCGTTATTGTCAGTGATGGCGTTTAAAAACAGCTTGACGAGCTGGGTGATCAGATCCGGCAAGGCGATGTCCTGATAGCGACTGGAATGCAGTATACACTTGGCGTACAGGGCTTCACGCACCATCCCCTGAAACATGAGCCCGGCGACCCGTGGGTTGATCTGACTCAGCAGGCCATCCTTAAGCGCCTGTTCCCGCATGCTGTATTCGATATAGTCGGTAAATGACTTCCAGCGGCTTTCGAAAAACTGCTGGGTAACCTGCGCGTCTTCCAGACTGCCGAGCAATTCCATTTTCAGATAATCGGGATCGCGGGCCACGCTTTCGGCGAACACCAGAGTAATACGCAGCAGCACGCTGGCAAAGTCATCGGGATTTTGCAGCGCCGCATCGACATAGTTTTCTCGTTGCGCGGCCAGCGTGTCCAGCACCTCGCTGTAAAGCGCTTCCTTGGAAGGAAAATGGCGGTAGAGCACCGCCGGGCTGACCCCGAGGCGGCTGGCGATTTCATCCACCGCCACCCCGTGGTAACCCTTGTCGGCAAACAGCACCTTGGCCACCGCCAGAATAGAGGCGCGGCGTTCCGTTGCTTTTAAACGTTTAGCCATCCGCGTGCTGCTTTTAGTGCTTTTTCAACAGAAAAATAAATTCCCCATCCACTTCTGATGATGAGAGTAATTCATTGCCCGTTTGCAGGCAAAAGGCTTCCAGATCTTTGACCGAGCCGGGATCGGTGGCGCGGATCTGCAGCACCTCGCCTGCGGATAAGGCGGACAGGGATTTTTTCGCTTTGAGGATGGGAAGCGGGCAATTCATGCCGCGTGCGTCGAGTTCAGCTTGATGAGTGTTCATGGTCAGCTCCTTTTGTTAACTAAGTGAACGTTTATTAACTTAGATCGGCAAAGTCCGTCTGTCAAGCACCGGATGATGAAGAATATGATCTTGCCCTGCGCCGTAACCGCGCTATTCCGACAGAGCGGCTGGAATAGGATAAAATAGGTCGATGCTAAATTTTAATGAAGTCAGTCTCTGGCGCGGGCCCCGCGAGCTCATCCATGATCTTACGGTAAGTATTCACTCCGGTGAAAAGGTCGGTATTACAGGGGGTAACGGGGTGGGCAAGTCCAGTCTGTTTGCCCTGATTCTGGGGCAGTTGCAGGCGGAGAACGGGGAGTTCAGTTTACCGCCGGGCAAGGTGATCGCCCATGTCGCTCAGGAAACGCCGGCGGTGGAGAAGGCGGCGATTGATTATGTGATTGACGGCGATGTCCCCCTGCGGCGCATTGAGGCGCAGTTGCAACAGGCGCAGCAGCAGGGTGATGGTGTACGGGAAGCGCAACTGCATGGGGAACTGGAGGCCATCGACGGTTATCGGGCGCGTAGCCGGGCGGCGGTGCTGTTAAACGGACTGGGCTTCAGTGAGGAAAAACAGGCCCAGGCTCTCAATCAGTTTTCCGGCGGCTGGCGTATGCGCCTGAATCTGGCGCAGGCCTTGATGTGCCGCTCGGATATTCTGCTGCTGGATGAACCGACCAACCATCTGGATCTGGATGCCGTGCTCTGGCTGGAGGATTGGCTGAAGGCCTATGCCGGCACCCTGTTGCTGATTTCTCACGACCGGGATTTCCTCGATAAAATCTGCAATCGTATCGCCCATATTGAGCATCGGCGGTTGACGCTTTATCGGGGTAATTACAGCGAGTTTGAACAGGCGCGCGCGCAGCAACTGGCCCAGCAGCAGGCTCTGTTTGAGAAGCAGCAGCGTGAACGCGCGCAAATGGAGCGTTTCGTCGAGCGTTTTCGCGCCAAAGCGACCAAGGCGCGTCAGGCGCAAAGCCGGATCAAGGCGCTGGCGCGCATGGTGGAGATTGGCGCAGCACAGGTCGATTCGCCATTTCACTTTTCTTTTCCGGCCGAGCAGACCCATGCCTCGGTTCTGCTGGAACTGGATCGGGTCGCGACCGGCTATGGGGTAGCGGTTGAAGATTCCCCTCTGTTAGCCGATGTTCGTCTGCAGATTGCTCCCGGTGATCGACTGGGGCTATTGGGCCGTAATGGGGCGGGTAAATCCACCCTGATCAAATTACTGGCCGGTGAACAGCCTGTCTGGGACGGACAGCGCTGCGAGGCGAAATCCCTGAAGATTGGCTATTTTGCCCAGCACCAGCTCGAACAACTGGATCTGCAGGCTTCCCCGCTACTGCATTTTCAACGGCTGGATAAAAGCGCGCGCGAGCAGGATTTACGTAATTTTCTGGGCGGATTCGGATTTCAGGGGGATCGTATCGAGGAAGCCGTGGCTCCGTTCTCCGGTGGGGAAAAGGCCCGTCTGGTGCTGGCGATGGTGGTTTACCAGAAACCCAATCTACTGTTGCTGGATGAACCCACCAACCATCTGGACCTGGGTATGCGTCATGCG
>WFVC01000171.1 GCA_015491815.1 Gammaproteobacteria bacterium
GTCATAGCCGGAAATGGGCACCAGATGCAACAACTTGCCAATCAGGAACTGACCGCCAATGATATAGAACAGGCCGGAGGTGGACATCAGGATCACGCAAAGCACCACGCCCCAGACATCGATATAGGTCGCGCGAAAAAAGGCCAGCAACATGGCGAAGGTGATATTCACCAGAATGCCGACGATAAACACGGGAACGGCAATGGCGAGACTCGGCCACATGCGTTGACTGATATCAAAACCAATATCACGGCCATCATCAGCGCTGCCGAAGTTAAAGGCAAACAGGCTTACCGACTTGTCGAAAAAAATAGTCTTCGTTAATTTTGCCAGCCCTTGCGCTTTCTCGTTATAGATCAACGGCTGATCATAACCGCGCTCCTGTTTCCATTTTTCAATCGCCTCCGTGGTTACCCGTTTCACGCCCAGATGCATGCGCGCCATGTCTTCGGGGCTGTTGACCAGAAAGAACAGCGAAAAGGTCAGCAGGTTTACGCCGATCAAAATCGGAATCGCATAAAGCATGCGACGGATAATATAGGCGAGCATTATCCCTGCCCTCCGCTTCGTTCAATCGCGGCCTGCCGTTCCTTGCGCCGGTAAACCACCACCGCAGGCGCGATGCTGATCAGCAGGGCGAGAAATAGCAGGCCCAGCGGCCAGAGCACGGGCGGGTTCCACTCGGCGCGTTTTTTCTCCCGCAGGGCGGGATCGATGCGCCGGTACATCAGGGTGTTATGCGCCATCAAATTGGGCTTGGCGTTGAAATACCAGCTGTGATGCAGCACAAACTGTTTTGGATGAAAGCCCCAGATCCAGGGGCCGTCCCGACGAATGATTTCCTGCATCTGTTTAATCAGGCGCAAGCGCTCCGGGCCGTTGTTCATGGTTTTCATTTTTTCAAACAGGCGATCGAATTCCGGGTTGGCGTAATTCGCGGCGTTCTCCCCATGATATTTTGCTTTGCCGTTCGGCCCGTATAATAAAAACAGAAAATTTTCCGGATCAGGATAATCGGCATTCCAGCCCCACATGAACAGTTGCGCATTGCCTTTGCGCATTTTTTCCTGAAAGCGATTGTAATCGGTATTGCGCACCACCAGTTCCAGATTGATTTTTTTCAACTGCTTGCGCAACCAGTCAAAGCGCGCCTTGTCTTCCGGCCCTCCGCCGGTAATGTCCAGATGAATCAGCAGCGGTTTGCCATTGCGCACATCCCGTCCGCCCGGATAGCCCGCCTGCGCCAACAGGGCTTTGGCCGTATCGATCGACTTGCGTTGCGGGCGACCATTTTTCCAGTCATAAATATAGGGATTGATCCCCGCCTCGCCATCGACATAACCAAAAATCCCCGGCGGGATCACACCCTGCGCGGGCATCCCGCGTCCGTTGGCGAAAATGGAAATGTACTCGTCATAATCAATGGCGATGGCGATCGCCCGGCGCAGCAGCCGCGCCCGCTCAGAATTCCCGCCGAGCACCGGATCCAGCATATTGAAGCCCATATAAAAAATCGAGGCCTGCACATTGGTCAACAGCTCAATCCCCTTTTCCTTCATCAGCGGAGTCAGTCCCGCCTCCCCCTGCTGTGAAAACTGGATGGCCTGATCAAAACTGTCCGAACTCACGCCGGAAACATCATAATAGCCCTGCAAAAACTTGCTCCACACGGGAATGCTTTCCTTCTCCAGATTGTAAACAACCCTGTCGATAAAGGGCAGGCGTTTGCCGGCGTCATCCAGCCAGCCTTTCTCCCGATCGCCCGCCTCCCCCTTTGTGGGATAAAACTGTTCATGAAAATTCGGATTGCGTTCCATCACCATGCGTAAATTGGGATCGTTGAGCGTTAGCATATACGCGCCGGTGCCTACCGGATACCAGTCCAGACTGATATTGCGCTCGGCCATTCCCGCCTGCGAATAAAATCTGTCCGCCTCCCAGGGCATGGGCGCAAAAAAGGGCATGGCCAGCCAGTACAGAAGCTGGGGATAACGGCCCTTCACCCTGATGCGGTAGGTATAAGCATCCACTACCTCAACGCCTTCAAGCGGGTACTGGCGCAGATCCAGAAAGCGGCTGCCGTCGGCGTTCGCCGTCTGCTGTTTCCAGACCTCGGCCAGCGTTTTCGCATAAGCGGGCAGGCCCACGATATATTCATTCATCAAGCCCTGAATCGGCGAATTCAGACGCGGATGCGCCAGCCGTTTGATCTGGTACACAT
Source organism: Gammaproteobacteria bacterium (assembly GCA_015491815.1). Lineage (GTDB taxonomy): Bacteria > Pseudomonadota > Gammaproteobacteria > UBA6429 > Thiohalophilaceae > JAADGZ01. The sequence continues at coordinate 2,222 of WFVC01000171.1, forward strand.
AATCTTCTGCGCGCAGTTCACGACTGCCCTGCATGGGAAAATCAGCCAGCTTATGAATGTTTGTCAGATCCGATTCACGCAATGCCAGATAACGCGGTCGGCCCTGTTCGTCAACGGCAAAAGCCGGATGCGGCTGATAGCGAATACCGGGGCGAATATGAATCTCATAAACGCTATAGGCGACATTATCCGCATCCGCGTTCACAAGCTCCCTGCCGGCGGCGTCATAATAACGGGGCTGCGGGATCTGTTCGGCGGTCAGCGGCGCCAGTTCATAGGGACGTTTAAGATAATGGTACTGCAGCGGCGGCTCATAAATCTGGCCGATAAAGGCATATTCGTTGGAGCTGTAGGCGCGGATCGGATCAAGGTGTTTGGGGCGTTCTGAAAAAGACGAATAAAGAATATTTTTACCGCTGTCGGCATGCGGATAGGGATTGTTCCAGGCGGCCCCACCCGCCTGAGCCGAGACCAGGGGAAGCATGAGCAGCAGCCATCGACCTGCACGCCGGAGAATCGCATTGCCTCGAGTTAATACCCGCGCCGTCCCCTTTAATAGCAACAATATCGTTCTCTCTTTTATAGATGGAAACACGCGTATAGTCTGGCGATGGTCGCCTCATCAGGCAGCTTCATTTTTGTCCACAGTTTATTATACTCAGAGGCCAAAAGAAAAGCCCGAAGAAGTCAGCAGTAATCGTCCGGCGGCTCTTTTCCCCGCCGTTAATTTCCGGTATTGTAGGCAGATAAAGAAGCGCTGTGAGCGTTTTATTTCACAGATATCTGTCAACGAAATCAAACATAATTCAAGGGTAAATCAAGATGGGTTTTCTTCAAGGTAAACGCGCTCTGATCGTCGGACTCGCCAGCAACCGTTCTATCGCATACGGCATTGCCAAAGCCATGCATCGCGAAGGCGCGGAACTGGCTTTCACCTACCAGAATGAAAAACTTGAAGGCCGGGTCGCCAAAATGGCCGGTGAGCTGGACTCTGAAATCATCGTTCCCTGTGATGTCAGCAGCGATGAAGAAATCGATACCGTATTCGATAAACTGGATAATTACTGGGACGGGCTGGACATCATCATCCACTCGGTTGCCTTCGCCCCGCGCGCGGAGCTTGAAGGGGATTATCTCGACAGCGTCACCCGGGAAGGTTTTCGCGCCGCCCATGAAATCAGCTCCTACAGTTTTTCCGCGCTGGCCAAATCCGGCATCCGCATGATGGAAGGCCGTGACGGTTCGCTGCTAACCCTGAGTTATCTCGGCGCACAACGCGCCATGCCCAGCTACAATGTCATGGGTCTGGCCAAGGCCAGCCTCGAAGCCAATGTCCGTTATATGGCGCAAAGCCTCGGCCCGGACGGCATCCGTGTCAACGCCATCTCCGCCGGGCCGATCAAAACCCTCGCCGCCGCCGGCATCAATAATTTCCGCAAAATGCTCAAGGAAGTGGAAAACACCGCGCCGCTGCGCCGCAACGTCACCATCGAAGATGTTGGCAATACCGCCGCCTTCCTTTGCTCGGATCTGGCCGCCGGGATTACCGGTGAAGTCACCTATGTGGATGCCGGTTACAATACCATTGGCATGCGTCCGCTTGAGTTTGAATAGCCGCCGGACAACAACCGGGATCAGGCGCTCAACCATGAAATCTGCGGCCCGGCCGGAACAATGCCGGTGGGATTTAAGGCGCGCAGAGAATAATAACCCTGTTTGATGTGTTCAAAATTCACCGTCTCGGCGATGCCGGGGTAATGATAAATGCGTTGCATATAGGCGAATACATTGGCGTAATCACGGATCTGTTTCAGGTTGGTTTTAAACAAACCGTAATAGGCCGCATCAAAACGAATCAGGGTCACAAACGCACGAATATCCGCTTCGCTGATCTGTTCGCCCGCCAGATAGTCCCGCTGCTGTAAATGCCGCTCCAGAAAATCCAGCGCCGAGAAAACCCCGTTTACAGCTTCATCGTAGGCCTGCTGCGTTTGCGCAAAACCCGCCTGATAAACGCCATTGTTGAAACTGTCATAAAGCCGCTGATTGATCGCATCGATCTCCGCCTGCTGCGCCGGGGGATACAGATCTATAGTTTCATCCGCCAGCTCGACAAAACCGGTATTTAAGATCCGCAAAATATCGGCGGATTCATTATTAACGATCGTCCTTTGTTTTTTATCCCATAAAACCGGCACCGTTACTTCGCCGCTGAAATCAGGATCGGCCAGAGTATAAAGTTGATGCACATAGTCAAAACCGTAGAGTGGCTCGGCATCGACGCCGGGATAACCGCCGAAACGCCAGCATTGTTCAGTTAAGACGGGGTTAACCACCGTCACTGAAATCAGCTGTTCAAGTTTTTTTAATTTACGCGCCATTAAGGTGCGACAGGCCCAGGGGCAGATCAAGGCAACATAGAGGTGATAACGATCCGCTTCCGCCCGACTGGCTTTTTGTCCTTCAGGACCGGGGGAGCCGTCACGCGTGATCCAGTGACGAAAAGTGGAATTCACCCGTTGGAAGCGGCCATCTTCGTCCGTATCCTGTATGGGATCAAAATTATGTGTCCATTTTCCTTTTATTAACATGACAGGCTTCTTCTCATTTTTCAGTAATAGCCATTGCTATCCTGCAACATAAAAATCCAGACGGCTGCGCTCACAAGCATGAGCAGACAAACACCCGGAGCCAGCCGATGAGGCAGGCGCAAACTCAGCGGCGCAAGCAACAATAACAGGGCCGGGCCGGTGGACAAATCCGCATAAAAACGGGCGATGGCCAGCAACAGAAAATAAAGCAGGGCCAGCGGTAATAGCCGCGAGACCGGCAACGCGGGAGCGTGCAGCCGTCCGCCCAGTTCGACAATGGCGAAGACACCGGCTGCCGCCGCCAGCGCGCCCGCCAGTTGCGCAATCAGCAGACTCCCGGCCAGCGCCGTACATAGCGCCAGCGCCGTCGCGCTCATGCTGAGGATCAAGGCCGGCGCAGGCGCTGAAGATTTTACAAGCACCAGCAGCCCGCCCGCCATCAGCAGCAACAGAAGTTCAAGCACCAGTTCAGGCGACAGAGCATACTCCAGCAATGGCCAGCTTATAAACAACAGAGCCAGTAACAAAGCAGACAGTTGCCCGGCTTTGGCATAAGCAGCCGGCGGAAAACTCATCGCCACAAAACCAAGTCCCGCCAGCCACAGGCCGTCCGCCGCTTCCGCCGGTGGCCAGACCGGAATGTTTAATATCCAGAAACAGGCGGCCAACCAGGCGAAAAAAAGTCCCGCCGTCTGCCACTGCGTGTCCTTTGGCGCGGCCCGATAGACCGCAAAGGAAAGCAACAGTGGCAGAATTAGCGTTTGCAACAATAATTGAATCTGCATAACTCTATCCTTCTCCGTTATCAAAAATCCGTACGAACTATCGGGCCTGATGGAACAAAACTTACTGGCGAATCGCTTCCATCTCGATCTTCAGTTCCACCTCATCGCCAATCCCGCCCTGCATGTAGTCCATGCCAAAGGCGCTGCGCTTAAGCCGGGCGCTGGCGCTATAACCACTGCGATAACTTCCCCAGGGATCCTTCGCGGCGCGTTTGGCCGTCACCTTTAACGTGAGCGGCTGTGTTTTGCCATGCATACTCAGCTTGCCGAGAATACTCACCGGCTCACCCTTGGCGTTGTATTTCACTTCGTTTGAGGTAAACCTGATCAGCGGAAACTGACGGGCATTGAAAAAATCCGGGCTGCGCAGATGATCGTCACGCTTTTTATGATTGGTGTCGATACTGGCGGTTTTGATCCGGATCTCAAGTTTGGAGCCGCCGCCCGGCTGCAGATCAAATTCCCCTTCGATAGTATTAAAACGACCCTGCAGATCGCTGTAACCCAGATGGCTGATACTGAAATGCGCCGAGGTGTGGCCGGCATCGATCACGTAGTGACCGGGCTGCGCCGCATCGGCCAGCGCCGACTGACTCAGAAGCAAGGCGCTGCCCATCATGCTGCCGGCGACCATAAAGCGGGTAAACAGGTATTTGGTTGTGTTCATTTTGTTCTCCTTGTGAAATCCATTAAGTGTGAGCTGAAGTATTGACTGTATTGATATGCTTATCAATATGGACAATGTTGATAAACTGTCAACAATATGGATACAATCGAGCATGGATAAACTGAATGGCATGCGCGCCTTTGTCGCCGTCGTGGAAGCCGGTGGCTTTTCTAATGCCGCACGTAAAGTGCGTCTTTCAAAAAACCTGCTCAGTAAATATGTGGCGCAACTGGAAGCCGAATTGAATGTGCGCCTGCTGAATCGCTCGACCCGCAAGGTCAGCCCCACCCCCACCGGGCAGGCCTATTACCAGCGCTGCCTGCCGATTCTGGCGGAACTGGATGAACTCGAATCCTCGGTGCAGGCCAATCAACACACGCCGCGCGGCGATCTCCGCATCAGCGCGCCGGTCTCCTTTGCCGAGCTGTATCTGATGCCGCTGATCAGTGAGTATTCAAAGCGCTGGCCTGATTTGAATATCGAACTCATACTTTCCGATCGGCTGGTTGATCTGGTGGAAGACGGCATCGATATCGCGCTGCGCATCGCCGAACTGCCCGACTCCAGTCTGGTTGCGCGTCGCCTGTGCCCGGTGCGCACCATTGTCTGCGCCAGCCCGGCTTATTTTCATCAGGCCGGTCGACCGGCTCATCCCTCAGAGCTTAAACATCATCAGGCTATTTTCGACGCCAATATTACGCGCACCCAACAATGGCTGTTTCTGGAACAGGATAAAAAACTGGCCGTCACCTTAAAAGGATCGATCACCGTCAACAGCATACGCGCCGTGCGTGAATTACTGCTGGAGGATCTGGGGCTGGGTCTGTGTCCTGATTTTGTCGTCGCCGAAGATATTCGCAGCGGTCGACTGGAAGAAGTGCTTTCCGACTACGCCTTCCATCACATGGCGCTATATGCCGTGTATCCACATCGACGTCATCTTTCCGCCAAGGTGCGACTACTGATTGACATGCTGGTGGAAAAATTTTCAGACGTATGATGGCTTATATTTTTTGGGAAAAAGTAAAGTGCTTGTGCCCCAGATAGCTGGTCACCACCGGCACAGACAGGCCGATAAAATGCGCAACTTCTTCAGGATAAAAATCAAACGCCAGCCACGGGAAGGCGTACTCGGCCAGCCCCACGCTGATCAGCCAGACCTGAACAACGGCGGCAAGATTAATCAGGGTGAAATGAAAAAATTCCTCATGCGCCCTTTTACCGCTGGGCGCGAACACCAGAAACTTTGACAACAGATAAGCGGTCACCATGCCAACGCCGTAGGCGACCACCACCGCCAGACTGAAGCTCATCCACTGGCTGAAAATAATTCGACTGACAAAATTGACCCCGGCGGCAAACCCGCCCACGATCACAAACTGAATGAATTCCTTTTTATTCTTCACAGCGTCATTCGGCCTAAGGCGCGGCTGAACCATCAAGCATCGTCGCCATCTCCCGACCAAGACGCACGCTCTCGGAAATAGATCGATCTTCAGGATAATAGTAACTGGTATCGGCGATATACAGGCCGTTAATGCTGCTATTCATGGGCGGCAGATTTTTAAGGAAACCCGGTGGACAGATAGGCTGGGCGAAACCATAACGTGAAACATGCGCATGGGTAAAATCATCATCCGCTAAATCGGGGTTCAGTTTTTTAATATAGGCGCGCGCTTCGGCGATAAACGCATCATTGCTCATTTCATGTTTGGCGTGAGTCTGCGGCATATAATAGGGCACATACACAACATGCGCGCCTAACGGACGCAAATTTGAAAACTCGATAATGCCGGGGATATCGATGGACTCATCGCTGATGTTAAGCCAGAAATTGTCGGTTACCGGTTTTTTCATCTGAAAAATAACGCACACCACGCCCATATTTTTAATCGAGCGGTATTTCTGTTTATCCTCGTCCGGTAAATCAGGAATCATGTCGGCGACGAAGGGCAAGGGAATAGTGCTGAACACCGCATCATAATGCTGACTGTCATTATCCGTGCGCAACACATCAACCGCCTGATTTTTAACGCCCACCTGCTTGACCACTGTTTTTAAATGAAACCTGCCGCCACGCTGTTTGATGACTTTTTCAAACTCGTCCAGCAGGGTCTGCGAGCCGCCTTCAAGATAGCCCATCTGTTCCTGCATCAGACTTTTTCGTGAAACCCCCACGCGTTTAATCCGCGACCAGATCCAGGCGGCCGACAGGTTATCCTTGTACTCAAAAAATTTGAGCGCAAACAGGCGTTCCCAGAACACCTCGTAGGCGCGTCGCCCAATCCAGCGGCGGATCCAGACCGAGGCTTCCTGCTCATCCAGCGCCTGCCAGTTATTAATGCGGGTGGAAATAAAAGCATGCAGGCCATAACGTAATTTTGAAATCAGGCCGACACCGGGGAATTTAAGCAGGGCAACGGGATTTCCCCATTCATGCATGCGGCCTTCGAAATAATAACCCATACGGGTGTCGGTCCAGCGGAGCTTATCATCAATGCCCAGTTCCTTTAAAAGTTGGAACAGGCTTTCATCCGGCTTACAGATGAAATGATAATAGCGTTCGATATTCAGACCGGCAAAATCAAAATGCGCCGCCATGCCGCCAATGCGATCATCGGCTTCATAAATATCCACCTCATGTCCCTGCTTGAGAAGTTCATGCGCGCAGGCCAGCCCCATGACGCCCGCCCCGATAACGGCAACTTTAGACATACGCTTTCCTAAAACTTCAATACATAGTGTGAATAGGTTTTGTCGAGAAAGGTCTCGCGGATGGCCTCAACAAAGGTGGTGGACTCCACCCCGAATATCTCCCACCAGGGAATCAGTTCGAATTCATCATGCGCCACCAGCGCCTTTAACTGCGATGCGGTAAAAGGCGGATTATTGCTGAACAGGGCGTAGACTTTCAACAGCACCCAGAACAACGAATAGGGAATATTGACCACCCAGGTTTTCGCTTTCACCGTATCAAGGATACAGCGAATCATATCAATGTAATCGACTTTTTCCCGCCCGGTGATATTATAGATTTCATTCTCGGGCTGCATTTCCATCGCGGCAATGATGATATTGCAGAAGTCTTTGGCATACAGGGGCTGACGCATATA
>WFVC01000172.1 GCA_015491815.1 Gammaproteobacteria bacterium
GATACAACTTGTCGATGCGATCGACCGCCTTGGTCAACAGGCTTTTGATCCCTGTGTAGCCGGAGCGGGCGCGGGCGCCGCTCTCGGCGATGTCGAACACCTGTTTTTCCGCCAGATCCAGAATCTCTTCGCTTTTGCGGCCCTCGGGGTGATAAGCCGTATTCGCAATTTCCGTGGTCACGCGGATCAGATTACGCAACACCGCTTTCTCCCGCACAATTTGCGCATAAGCAGTAATATTGGCCGCCGTGGGGGTGTAATTCGACAATGTGCCCAGATAGGCCAGCCCGCCGGCTTCATCCAGCCGCCCGTGTCCGGCCAGCCATTCCTTCAGGGTAACCGGATCAAAGGGCTGATCATCTTCCGCCAGCGTTGCAATCGCCTGAAAAATCAGGCGGTGATCACGACGATAAAAATCTTCTTCGGTTATCAGTTCAACCACCCGATCCCAGGTGGAATTATCGATCATCAGGCCGCCCAGCACCGATTGCTCGGCGTCAATAGAATGCGGCGGCATACGCAGGGCATCATTTTCCATTTCAGAATCGGAAACGGGAAAGGCGATTTCTTGCATGAACACTCCAGATAGATAATAAAGCCAGACATTAATACTCGCGCATCCGCTGCTGCGCCTGATGCCAGCACGTGAAACGGGACTCAGACAATGCGCATCCATGCACAGAAGATTTTTTTATTTATGTATGCCGAATCGATACCGATGCGGCCTTAGAGAATAGCACAGCCAGAGGCTCGAAAATATAACGAAAGTTCCAGCGATGACTTTCCGCCGGCATGAAAAATGCGGCCTGCTAACAATGGGGGGTACAGGCAATGGGAGGGGGACAGGGGAAATAAAAAAATAAATCTCCCCGCCGCAAACGGACGGGGTATCCGTTGCAGGTACGACTTCAGTCGCACCTGCTTAGTTAACGCTTACTCAGCTTCAACCACAACCGTGATGCTCTGCACCACATCAGAATGCAGGTGAATCTCCAGCTCATATTCACCGACCATGTGAATCGGGCCGTCCGGCATGCTTACCTCGCGCTTGACGACTTCTTCACCGGCCTCAGTGATCGCGGCGGCGACATCGGCCACCCCGACTGAACCGAACAGCTTGCCTTCATCTCCGGCATTAGTTTTAATCACGACCTGCGCGATTTCAACCAGCTTCTCGGCGCGCGCCTGTGCGGTGGCCAGCGCTTCAGCCGCCGCTTTTTCCAGCTCGGCGCGGCGCGCTTCAAACATTTCGATATTTTCCTTGTTCGCCGGCACCGCCTTTTTAGAAGGAACCAGGAAATTACGTCCATATCCCGGTTTTACTGATACCTTGTCACCCAGATTACCCAGGTTGGCTACTTTTTCCAGAAGAATCACTTCCATCACGACGTACCTCAATATTATCTTTAAAAATTACCTTTAAGGCCCTTCTACTCAAGCAGAACCCCATCCGGAAGGTGCAGAAATCAATCCTGCCCATCCACCTTTCTGTATCCAAATTTACTGCGTAAATCCAGCCAGTTATCCGCAATGCCCAGCAGCGCCAGTAAAACCGGACTATACGGCAATCCGAACAGCAGCAGGATATACAGACCCGCCAGCCAGGCCGAACTCAGCGAACGAACCTTGATCAGCACATGGCCAATCGCCAGCCCCTGAAACAGAAAAATAATCACCACCGGCTGCAACAGGTTCAGCAATAAATCAGATCCGCGTCCCTCATTCATGAACGCCGGACTGGCTAAACTCACAAGCAATAACAGCAGCGCCACCAATGCCGCCGTCACGCCAAAACGCAGCGAGTAAAACTCTTTCCGAAAACCACCGGGATTATATAATCCCGCCTGCCAGCGCCGGGCGATAAACAGTCCGACAAGCGCACCCAGCAACAGCAGAGCGATCAGCGAACCGGTCATCAGGCGGCTCGCCTGTTGCAGTTCGGTTTCCAGCCGGGGCCGGTCTTCGAATACCATGCCCGCCTTTTCCAGCACCGGCAGGACATCATTGATAAAGTGCTGAAACCACCACTCAGCCGGATCGCCGGTCATCAGAAAAAATCCGCCAATCGCCAGCATCCCCAGCGCACTGCCCGCCAGCATCGTCAAATTCAGCGACACTGTTTGCCGCAACAACACAGCCAGCAGCCAGACCGGCAACCAGACCAGTGCGGCAAACATCAGCACCGCAAAGGGACTGCCCGGTGAGAAAATTCCCAGCAGTGAAACCAGCAGGCCCGCGCCCAAAAGAGTCAGCAGGCCTTCACGATTTCCCTGCGCCAGCGTCACCAGCGCCACAATCCCGCCGCTATAGAAACTAAGCGGCCAGCTCAGGGGCATCAACAACAGAGCCAGTAGCAATAGCGCTGAGGCGGATAGCATGGCCTGCAATCGGCCACGCATGACATAGGCGGCAAGCGCTTTCATTCCTGAACTTTCATTTCGCTATTACAGCATTCATGCTGCAATAGCGGTTTTTATTTGTGTGAATCCGTATAAGGCAGCAGCGCCAGATAGCGCGCGCGTTTTACCGCTGTCGCCAGCTGGCGCTGGTAACGCGCCTTGGTGCCGGTGATGCGGCTGGGTACAATCTTGCCGCTTTCCGTCACATTGGCCTTCAACAGAGCCAGATCCTTGTAATCAATTTCTTTAATGCCGTCTGCGGTAAAACGGCAGAACTTTCTGCGTCTAAAAAAACGTGCCATCTTCAAATTCCCCTAATCTATTTATGAACGATCCTGATGGACTCAGGCTTCTTCGGCTGCAGCTTCTTCTGCAACAGGCGCCGTCTCTTCGCTGGCGGCGGCCGGTGCTTCACTGCGCTCAGGACGGGAAGGACGCTCTTCACGTTCTTCCTTTTTCGCCATCGGTGATTCTTCGGTGATGGCTTCATCGCGACGGATAATCAGATTACGAATAACCGCATCGTTGAAACGGAATGCGCTTTCCAGTTCGTCCAGGGTTTCCTGACTACATTCGATGTTCATCAGCACATAATGCGCTTTATGGATTTTCTGGATAGGATACGCCAGCAGACGCCGGCCCCAGTCTTCAAGGCGATGGATCTTGCCTTCCGCGCCTTCAATCGTGGCGCGATAGCGGTCGATCATGCCGGGAACCTGTTCACTCTGGTCAGGGTGGACCAGAAACACGATTTCGTAGTGTCTCATATTGCTCCCTACGGGTTGCAGCCTTCCACTTCAGCGGTAAGGCAAGGAGTTAAAATAAATTGTATATCGCCCCCGAATCACAATCGGGATGGCGAAAGACGGCGATTCTACTTAAAGCGGAGCCAGGATACAAGATAAAAAAACGCCGTCACAGGGACGGCGTTTTTGAGATTCCCGCAAAAATCAGCGAATCAGGCGCGACGGCGACGTCCCACCAGACCCAGCGCGGCCAGACCGAAGCTGAACAGCCATGCCGCAGCCGGCAGCGGGACCGTGGAAACATGCACGGTAGCGTGGTTATCGATGATACCGCCGTTGCCATCAATCGCTACGAACGGTGAGGCCAGCACCTGAGAACCAAAAATAAATCCACCTTCCGTCGCACCCGCCACAATGGGAGAGGACCAATCGGCTACGAAGGAATACAGGAAAACAGAAGAAAAACTGGGAAACAGATCAGCAAAAGCGCCAACACTCGCCGTGGATACCACGCCATTATTAAAATACATGTTAACCCCAAGATCCCAATCTGCGCTGGTGACAAGCTGTGCATCCCATCGCACGAGAGAGCCGTAAGCCTGGGGTTGGAAACTGGTAGGGTAGTCATTCCCCACCGCAAAGGCATAGATGTCGGTGGCAGTATCATTGATGACGGTGTATTGACCTTCACCCTGACTCTGCGCGGCATCATACCAAATCCACTCTTCGTTGATGATCACAGCC
>WFVC01000173.1 GCA_015491815.1 Gammaproteobacteria bacterium
CATGCTCGACAACGTGGTTGAGATCAACGGTCTGCCGCTGGAAGGCCAGCGCGAAGAAATTCTTAGCAAGCGCCGGCACGGCATGGGTTTCCTTGGTCTGGGATCCACCTGCACCATGTTAAAAATGAAATACGGAGAAGAAGACTCGGTTGCCTTTACCGAACAGGTCAGTCGTGAACTGGCGGTCGCCGGCTGGCAGGCCGCGCTGGAACTGGCGAAGGAAAAAGGGCCGGCGCCGATCATGCTGAAAGATTTCACTGTGACAGCCGACATGTTGCGCAAGTGCCCGCAGATGAAACGTGACGGCTACAAGATTGGCGACAGCGTCAAGGGCAAAGTGCTGCATGCGAAATACAGTCGCTATATGCAACAGGTGGCCGAAGTCGAACCGGAACTGGTGGCGGAGCTGGAACAGGTCGGTGCGCGTTTCACCCACCACAGTTCCATTGCCCCCACCGGCACCATTTCCCTGTCACTGGCGAATAACGCCAGCAACGGCATCGAGCCCAGTTTCGCCCATCATTATGCGCGCAACGTGATCCGCGAAGGCAAAAAGACCAAGGAAAAAGTTGACGTCTATTCCTTCGAGTTGCTGGCCTATCGTGAGTTGATCAATCCCAAAGCCAAGCCTTTTTCCGAAGACAGTGATGCGCAACTGCCGGATTACTTCATCAGCGCCGATGACATCACGCCTAAAGCGCATGTCGACATACAGGCCGCCGCGCAGATCTGGATCGATTCCTCGATTTCCAAAACCGCCAACGTGCCAACGGATTATCCCTTCGAAGACTTCAAGGATATCTATCTGTATGCGCACGAAAAAGGCCTGAAAGGTTGCACCACTTTCCGTTTCAACCCGGAAGCTTTCCAGGGTGTGCTGGTTAAAGAAGAAGATCTGGAAAACACCACTTATCGCTTCACGCTTGAAAACGGCGAGGTGGTGGAAGTGAAAGGCAACGAAGAAATTGAATACGACGGCGAAACCCATACCGCCGCCAACCTGTTTGATGCCCTTAAAGAAGGGTATTACGGCAAATTCTGAGCGGAGTGGATGGCGTGATATGGGCGGTATTTATTTTTCACGTCATCCACTTCGTTCAGAAACCATTTTGACTTTGTGTAGGTTGGGTTGAGTGATAACGAAGCCCAACAAAAAAACCAAATATAGGAAAAAATCTGCCTGAAACCATTCATGCAGGGGAGAGGAAACATGACCATTAAAATCGATAATAAAATCGTAGATTACGAAGTCGCAAAAGAGGAAGAAGAAAAACCGGCAGATGAGGCCGTCGCTGAAAATACCGGGCAGATGGAAGACGCGACGGTCATCCAGATGCACGAAAAACTGGAGCGTCCGGAAATGCTGCTGGGTTCAACCTACAAGGTTAAAACCCCGCTGTCCGAACATGCGCTCTACATCACCATCAACGACGTGATTCTCAATCAGGGCACCGAGCATGAATTACGGCGTCCCTTTGAAGTATTTATCAATTCCAAGAACATGGATCACTTTCAGTGGATTGTCGCCCTGACCCGGATTATCTCCGCCGTCTTTCGCAAAGGGGGCGACGTGACGTTTCTGGTGGATGAACTGCGTTCGGTTTTCGATCCTCGCGGCGGTTACTTCAAGAAAGGCGGCAAATACATGCCTTCACTGGTGGCTGAAATCGGTGATGCGATCGAATGCCACCTGCGCATGATCGGTTTGCTCAAGGATGAAGGCCTCGATGAGCACCAGAAAAAACTGATCGCTGAAAAGCGCGCGCAAATGGACAAGGCCAGCAAGACCGCTGAAGCCAGCGGTGAAGCCAGTGAATTTCCCGCCAGCGCCCAGTTGTGCAACAAATGCAGCACCAAGGCCGTGATCAAAATGGATGGCTGCATGACCTGCCTCAATTGCGGCGATTCCAAGTGCGGCTAAATAGCTGCGCGACGAAACCGGATACGGCGTTGCGCCACATTTTGAAAATGCTCACGTATTATTCATACGCTCCGCTTTTCAAAATGCACCGCGCCTTGTCTCCGGCTCCCTCGCTTGCTCTTTAATGATTTGCTTCGCCAGAACTTCGATGGCCGCGTTGCTGAATCATTCTGCGCTGCTCACTTACTAACCCGTAAGCTCCGCTGCTTGAATGATGCGCCGTGTGTGCGTAACAAACTGCCCTGAATTTTGTTGGCGTTGTCCCGGGCCTGTTTTGGCTCTATTTTGTTTTTAATAGCTGACCGTTGATTTAATAGAGATTTAATAGATTAGGGCGCGGCTCAACTTTGTGATATCAACTACCCGGTAAGCTGCAATCAACGCGATCGACCAGGTGTTGTTCAATAACATCGGATAATGAACAGTTGTATTGTCTGGCCAGACGTTCGAGTATAAATTTTGCCCGGTGAGTCAGTTCAAGACTGACATGGTGTTCATCGGACTCCGCAAACTTTTCACGGCGCTTGTGTGCGGCGGCGATGGCCTGATCGAGTTCCTCCCATTTTGCCGGTGACAACCATTTTTCACAAAAGGCATTGAGTTTGTCCGGCTTGCTGGCCAGACATATTTTTTTAAATTCATCGCGGGCTTTCAGCACCTCATCTATCTGCTCAGACAACCAGTCGTCCTTATTGAGCATGACGTGTAACCACTGGGTGGCGTAGAACTGATCGGCTTTTGTTATCCTCTCGTGAGTCATCGCAATATCCTCGTGATTAATTTAGGTCAATGCACGCTGGCGTCTCTCTGAAAATTAAACCATATAAAACAGGGCTATCTTGATCTATGCCGGTTAAACTCTTGAAATATCATGTTGTTTCCACGGTTTTGTGGAAAACTTGGTTTTCGGGGGAACAGGCAGTAAAATGCTGACTTCAGCCGCAGGACCTGCGGGAGAGACCCTGCCTTCTATCATGTTTACACAGAGCAGGGCGCCGAAGGCGCAACCCGCTCGGAATCGCTCAGGCAAAAGAACTGCAGGTAACAGGTTGACTCTGGAGAGCGATCAGCTGATGTTTTCAGGCACAGGATCCACCGAAGGGGCTCAAGCTCTCAGGTTACCGGACAGAGGGGCGTAGAAAGACCACCCGCGTTTTTCTACGCCCTTTTTTATTGGCGCAATGTGAATTGGAAATGAAAGACAAAATTATTCCGGTATTCGATCACTCGGCTGAGGCCAACGCCACGCGCATGCCGCTGTGGATTCGTCAGCAACTGGGCAAGGGTCAGACCTACAGCGAGACGGCGCAGGCGGTGCATGGCGCGGGTCTGCATACGGTGTGTGAAGAAGCGCACTGTCCCAATCGCGGCGAGTGCTGGAGTCAGGGCACGGCTACCTTTATGTTGCTGGGCGACACCTGTACCCGCGCCTGTGGTTTTTGTGCGGTCAAAACCGGCCAGCCGGGAAGCCTCGATCAGGACGAGCCGCAGCGGGTGGCGGAGGCGGCGGCGAAAATGGGGCTGGACTACGTGGTGCTGACCTCGGTCAATCGTGATGAGCTGGCCGATGGCGGCGCGGGTATTTTCGCGGAGACCATTGTTGCGCTGCGCCGGCGGATTGCCGATGTGGGGCTGGAATTGCTGACGCCTGATTTTCATCGGCGTGAAGCCGAAGCGCTGGAGCGAATCGCCTCGGCGCTGGCCAGTGTGAAAACGCAAAAACGTGAGTTGCAGATGGTCTGGGGGCATAACATGGAAACCGTGCCGAGCCTGTATAAAAAGGTGCGTAAGGGCTCCAGTTATTCGCGCTCCCTGAGCCTGCTGGAAAAGATCGCGCGTCTGGATGGGGTGGAAGCCAAGTCATCGCTGATGCTGGGGCTGGGGGAAAGTCATGAGGAAGTGCTGGCGGTGATGCGGGATCTGCGCGAAGCGGGCGTGGCGCGCATGTCGCTGGGCCAGTATTTGCGTCCCAGCCGTTATCATCTTGCGGTGCAGGAATATATCGATCCGGCCGAGTTTGATGTCTATGCGGACGAAGCGCGCGCGCTTGGTTTTAGCTGGATCAAGTCCGGGCCGATGGTGCGCTCGTCTTATCATGCGCATGAATGACAAGTTGCTAGTGGCGGGTAGCGAGGAAAGAGGAACCCCGGTATTTCCTTACCGACCGGAATATTTTTTACTAAGAAGAGGCTTTAATGGGTAAAAGAACCCCCCTGTATGACATGCACGTAGCCGCCGGTGCGCAAATGGTGGACTTTGGCGGTTGGGATATGCCCCTGAATTATGGCTCGCAAATTGAGGAACATCATCAGGTGCGCCGTGATGCCGGTATGTTTGATGTTTCGCACATGACCATTGTCGATATTCACGGCGAACAGGTGCGCTCATTTTTGCGCAAGTTACTGGCTAACGATGTCGATCGTTTGAAGCAGACGGGCAAGGCGCTGTATTCCTGTATGTTGAATGAAGAAGGTCATGTGCTGGATGATCTGATCGTCTATTACATGCATGACAACGGGTTCCGGCTGGTGGTGAATTCCGCCACCCGGGAAAAAGATCTGGCCTGGATGGCGATGCAGGCGATGGCCTTTGATCTGACGATAAAAGAACGCGATGATTTAACCATGATCGCGGTGCAGGGACCGAATGCGCGCAGTAAGGCGCAGCAGGCGCTGGGCGAGCGTGGCCAGGGTCTGGATGAAATCGGTGTTTTTTATATTCAGGAGGTCGATGCAGAACTGGCGGTGGCGCGCACCGGCTATACCGGGGAAGACGGTTATGAAATCATGTTGCCGGTGGCGCAGGCCAGTAGTTTGTGGGCGGCCTTGCTGGAAGCCGGGGTTCGTCCCTGCGGGCTGGGCGCGCGCGACACCCTGCGGCTGGAAGCCGGCATGAATCTGTATGGCGCGGACATGGATGAAAGCGTGACCCCGCTGGAATCCGGACTCGGCTGGACGGTGGCCTGGGAACCGCAGGATCGGCATTTTATCGGCCGTCAGGCGCTGGAGAAACAGCGCGATAACGGCGTTGAGAATAAACTGGTGGGACTGGTGCTACAGGAGCGCGGGGTTTTGCGTAATCACCAGAAGGTGATTGTCGAGGGCTTGCCCGCCGGTGAAATCACCAGTGGCAGTTTTTCGCCAACGCTGGGCAAGGCGATTGCCTTTGCCCGCATCAGAGCGGGCGAGGCGGATAAATGTAAAGTGGAAATTCGTGGCAGGCAACTGACGGCGGATATTATCAGGCCACCGTTCGTGCGCAACGGCAAAGCCTGTATTTAGACATCAATAACAAGAGGAAATGATCATGAGTAATGTGCCTCAGGAATTACGTTACACCAAAACCCATGAATGGATCAGTCTGAATGATGATGGCACTGTGACCGTGGGCATTACCGACCATGCCCAGCATTTGCTGGGGGATCTGGTCTTTGTCGAGTTGCCCGATGTGGGCGGCACTTTTTCCGAAGGCGATGATTGTGCGGTGGTCGAATCGGTGAAGGCCGCCTCGGATTCATACTGCCCGCTGGATGGAGAAATTGTCGAACACAATGAAGCCCTGTCGGATACCCCGGAACTGATTAATCAGGATCCTTACGGCGATGGCTGGATCTTCAAGCTGCGGCCGGATGATGCGGGAGCCTACGATACATTGATGGATGCGGATGCCTATAGCGAACTGATTGCCGAAGAAGGCTGATCGCGTATTCGAAACAGGAAACACCATGCCCTTTATTCCCCACACTGATGACGATGTCAAAACTATGCTGGATGCGATTGGCGCAAACAGCATCGAGGATCTGTTTGCCGAGATCCCGGCTGAACTGCGCAGCGAGGGGCTGGACTCCATTCCCGATGGCGTCAACGAAATGGACATCTCCCGGCTGATGCGCGAACGCGCGGATCAGGATAGCCGCAGCCTGTGTTTTGCCGGCGCGGGCGCTTACGAACATCACATCCCCGCCGCCGTCTGGGAGCTGACCACGCGCGGTGAATTTTATACCGCCTACACGCCTTATCAGGCTGAAGCCTCGCAGGGCACCCTGCAACTGTTATACGAATACCAGAGCATGATGGCCAGTCTCACCGGCATGGATGTATCCAACGCTTCTTTGTATGACGGCGCTTCGGCGCTGGCTGAAGCGGTGTTGATGGCGGTGCGCGCGAATCGCAAGTCTAAATCGAAGCGCATCCTGACGCCGCGCACAGTGCATCCCGACTATCGTCGCGTGGCCAACACCATCGTTCACAATCAGGGTATCGTGCTGGACGAACTGGACTTTGATCGGCAGCAGGGCGTGATTGATCCCGCCAGCCTGCCGGATGATCCCGGTGATGTCACCGCCCTGATTATTCCACAGCCGAATTATTTCGGTGCGCTGGAAGACGTGGATGTATTAACTGACTGGGCGCATGCTCACGGCGCGCTGGTGATCGCGGTGGTGAACCCGGTTTCGCTGGCGATCCTGACACCGCCGGGGGAATGGGGTGACAGCGGTGCGGATATTGTTTGCGGGGACGGGCAGCCATTAGGCGCGCCCTTATCTTCCGGCGGGCCGTATTTTGGTTTTATGTGTTGCCGCAAAGCCTTTGTCCGGCAGATGCCGGGGCGCATCATCGGCCGCACTACTGATCTGGATGGCAAGAGCGGTTACACCCTGACCCTGCAGGCGCGTGAGCAGCATATCCGGCGCTCCAAAGCCACGTCCAATATCTGCACCAATCAGGGCTTGCTGGTGACGGCGGCGACGATCTATATGTCACTGCTGGGCGCGCAGGGACTGGAACGCGTAGCGCTGGCCTGTCACGCCAACACCATGAAATTACTGGCGGCGCTGGATGAAACCGACGGAGTCACCAAATTATTTGATCGGCCATTATTTCATGAAGCGGTGGTGCAGTTCGATCTGCCGGTGGCCGATGTCATGCGCGCGCTGTCGGTGCAGGGGATTATCGGTGGCGTGAGTCTGGCGGACGATTACCCGGAGTTGGGCAACAGTATTTTGATTTGCGCCACGGAAACCAAAACTGACGCGGATATCGAAACCTATACCGCCTCATTAAAACGCATCGCCATGCGCCTGACCGCCAATCGTTGTCCGGTGCAGCCTAAAATGTAGGTGCGGCTTTAGCCGCACAGGTACGATTGAAATCGTACCTACAACAGGTTCCGACACCTTTAAGGATACAAGGGAAAAGATAAAAGAATTATTATGCTGATATTCGAACAATCAAAATCACAGCGCGCCAACCCGAGTCAGGCGCCCTTGCAGGAAGCCGGCATCGACAGCATCCCGGCACAGTTCCGGCGCAGGCGCCGCCCGCTGTTGCCGGAAGTCTCGGAAATGCAGGCGGTGCGTCATTTTACCCGCCTGTCGCAGAAAAATTTTTCCATCGACACCCATTTCTATCCGCTGGGTTCCTGCACCATGAAGTACAATCCGCGCGCGAGCAATACGCTGGCCATGCTGCCGGGCTTCCTTCAACGTCATCCGCATAGCCCGGATAATCTGAGTCAGGGTTTCATGGCTTGCATGTTTGATTTACAGGAAATACTCAAAGATGTAACCGGCATGACGGCCGTGTCACTCGCGCCGATGGCCGGCGCGCAGGGTGAGTTTGCCGGCATCGCCATGATCCGCGCCTATCACGATGCGCGTGAAGATACGGCGCGCACGGAAATTCTGGCGCCTGATGCCGCGCATGGCACCAATCCGGCGACTGCGACCATGTGCAATTATAAGGTTAAAGAAATTCCGACGGATGCGCAGGGCGATGTCGATATCGACGCCTTAAAAGCCGCAGTCGGACCACAGACGGCGGGCATCATGCTCACCAACCCCTCGACCCTGGGCGTATTTGAGCGGCGCATCAAAGACATTGCGGAAATCGTACACTCGGCCGGCGGCCTGTTGTATTACGATGGCGCCAACCTGAACGCCATTTTGGGCAAGGTCAAACCGGGCGATATGGGCTTTGATGTGATCCATATGAATTTACATAAAACCTTTTCCACGCCGCATGGCGGGGGCGGCCCCGGCGCCGGGCCGGTCGGGGTGAGTCCGCGACTGGAGCCTTTTTTGCCGGTGCCGCTGGTGGTCAAAAACGATGATGAATATTCATGGTTAAAAGAAAAAGATCGACCACAGACGATTGGCCGCCTGTCCACCTTCATGGGCAATGCCGGGGTGTTATTGCGCGCCTATGTGTATGCGCGCCTGCTTGGTCGTGAGGGCATGCATCGGGTCGCCGACTTTGCCACTCTGAACGCCAACTACATGCTGGCGCGCCTGCGTAAAGCAGGGTTTGAAGCCGCGTTCCCGGAACGCCTCGCCACCCATGAATTTATTATCACCCTGAAACGTCAGGCCAAGGAACTGGGCGTGAACACCATGGACTTCGCCAAGCGTTTACTGGATTACGGCTTTCATGCGCCGACCACCTATTTCCCTTTGCTGGTGGCCGAATGCTTATTGATTGAGCCCACCGAAACGGAAGCCAAAGAAGACATCGACGCCTTTATTGAGGCGATGATAAAAATACAGCATGAGGCCGAGTCCGATCCTGAAAAAGTAAAGTCCGCGCCGCACAGCCTGCCGGTCAGACGACTGGATGATGTGAAAGCGGCGAAGGATATGGATCTGCGCTGGACAGTCAGCGAGTGATGAATCGGGTTTTATTGTGAATAACGCAGAGGACGCAAAGGCGCAGAGTCGCAGAGTTTTATATGTGAATCATAATAAGCTCTGCGTCTTTTCGACTCAGCGTTCTTTGCGTTTAAATGTAGGTGAGATGAATTAAAACGATGGCTAAACCCGGCGCAACAGGACTGACCCGCATTATCCATGCCTATGGCTATTCCATGAAAGGCCTGCGTGCGGCGTTCATTAACGAATCCGCTTTCCGTCAGGAATCCATGCTGGCATTGCTGTTAACGCCGCTGGCGATTTTTCTGGGGCAAAATGCGATAGAGTATATTCTGCTGATTGGCAGTGTATTGCTGGTGCTGGTGGTGGAATTGCTGAACTCGGCGATTGAGGCGGTAGTTGATAGAATTAGTGATGAACACCATGAACTCTCCGGTCGGGCCAAGGATATCGGTTCGGCGGCGGTGTTTATTTCTCTGTGTATCGTGGTACTGGTCTGGGGGCTGATTATTTTTCAGCACTACCTGATTTAATCAAGTAAACGTATTTTTAAATTTATAATAAAAGGATAATTTTATGTCTGCGCTGATTTGCGGTTCTTTCGCCTTCGACACCATCATGGTGTTTCATGACAAGTTCAAAAATCATATCCTGCCGGACAAGGTGCATATTCTGAATGTTTCTTTTCTGGTGCCGGACATGCGCCGTGAGTTTGGCGGTTGCGCGGGTAACATCGCTTACAATTTAAAATTGCTGGGTGAAGATCCCCTGCCGATGGGGACGGTGGGAAATGACTTTGGTCCCTATGCGGACTGGATGGACGAGAAAAATATCAGTCGCAAATATCTGCGGCAGGTGGAAACCTATACCGCGCAGGCTTTCATCACTACCGATGCCGATGATAACCAGATCACCGCTTTTCATCCCGGCGCCATGAGTCTGTCGCATGAAAACAGCGTGCTGGATACTGAAGGCGTGAAGCTGGGGATCGTGTCTCCCGATGGCCGTGACGGCATGCTTGAACATGCCGAGCAGTTTGTTGAAGCGGGTATTCCGTTTATTTTTGATCCGGGCCAGGGGCTGCCGATGTTCGATGGCGATGAACTGCTGGCCTTTGCCGAAAAAGCCACCTGGATCACATTGAATGATTATGAAGCGCAGTTGTTTGAAGATCGCACCGGCAAGTCGCCGCATGAGCTGGCGGAAATGGTGGATGCCTTAATTATTACCCGGGGTGGCGAGGGATCGCATATTTATACCCTCGATCACCGTTATGACATTCCCTGCGCCAGAGTGGAAGGCATTAATGATCCAACCGGTTGCGGTGACGCCTATCGCGCCGGTTTGTTATACGGATTGCTCAATGGTCTGGACTGGCAAACTACCGGACGCATCGCCTCGTTGATGGGGGCGATAAAAATAGAAGTACACGGCACCCAGAACCATTCCTTTAGCATGGCTGAGTTTAAACAGCGCTACGAAGAAAATTTCGGTTCGGGTTTTTAAACGATTCAATCTGAAACGACGAAGAGGCGGATAAACATGCAAAGACGCACCTTTTCGTTAATCGTGTTACTGCTCGGGCTGCATTGTCTGTCCTTTCGCCTGCAGGCCGAAGGGCGGGCAATCCCGGTCACCAGCCGGCCCCTTTCCACACTTCTCAAAAATTCGATCCAGTCCGCTCCCGCCACTGTTGAGTCGCTCAACCGCAGTCAACTGAGCGCACAACTCAATGCGCAAATATTGCGTATCCCGGTTAAAGTGGGTGATGTTGTTAGCCGGGGCGCGGTGCTGGTTGAGCTGGATTGCCGTGATGCGCAACTGGCGCTGGAGCTGGCGCAGTCACGCATGAAACTGGCGCAGCATCAACTGCGCCGATCCCAGTCATTACATAAGAGCAAAAATGTTTCAGAGGAAATCCTTAACCAGCGGCAGACGGATTTCGAGCTGGCGCAACTGGCGATTAAACAGAATCAGTTGCAGGTTTCCCGCTGCAGGGTGACCGCGCCTTTTGACGGGGTGGTGGTCAAGCGGTATGCGGCGGAAGGGGAACTGGCCGTCCCCGGCACCCGGCTGCTGAGTTTGCTGGATACCGAACGGGTTGAAGTGGTGGCCTCGGTGTTATTGACTCAGGTTGATGAAGTTGAAAGAGCCGGGCAACGCTGGTTTGAGGCGCAGGGTGCGCGTTATGCCTTGAAGCTGCGCGCGGTTGTTCACGATGTAAACCCGCGTGCGCGTAACCGGATATTGCGTTTTGACTTTATGGATAAAAAAGCGCTGCCGGGCACGCCCGGGCGACTGAAATGGCAGGCGGCGCAGCCGGTTCTGCCGGCCGAGTTTCTGGTGCGTCGAGAAGAAGAGATGGGCGTGTTCATTCTTGAAAAGGGGCGCGCCCGTTTTGCGCCACTGGCCGGCGCGCAGGAAGGCCGGGCGGTTCCGGTTGATTGGCCGCCGCAAACCCGGATTATTATTGACGGGCGTTTTAGTTTGAAGGACGGCGATCCCGTTAACGATGTGACTGCGGATCCGGGTCGCTAACAGGCCGCGCGATGCTGGAAAGCCTGTATAAAAATCACGTTCTGGCGAATCTCTGTTTTGTGCTGATGCTGGGGATTGGCATGTTGTCCTATTCGATGCTGCCCCGGCAGCAGGATCCCACCATTAATTTTAACTGGATTGACATCACCACCCTGGTTCCCGGCGCTTCGGCGGAAGATGTTGAAAAGCGGGTAACGGATCTACTGGAGGACGCGATTTATAATGTCGCGGACATCAAGTTTGTTTCCAGCAACAGTCGCGAAGGCATTTCCTCGATTCTGGTGCGTTTCGAGGATATCGATGAGCGCACTTTTGATAAACGCCTGAACGATCTGCGCCGCGAGATTCAGAACAAGGAAGATGAACTGCCCGACGAAGCGCTCTCTCCCGCAGTGCTGGAAATCACCAGCGCCAATGCCTATCCAACCGCAACCGTGGTGATCACCAGTCCCGGTGATGATGAAAATCTGCGGCGTCAGGCGGAGAACGCCAAACGCGATATCGAGCGACTCAAGGGCGTGGATCGCCTGATCAAATCGGGGCTTAACGATCCGGAAATTCAAATCAACTTTTATCCTGAACGACTGGAAGAGCTAGGGCTGAGTCCGGCGCTGATTGCCGATGGCATACACCAGTATTTTCGTGATATCTCGGCGGGTTCGTTAAAAATGCAAAGCCGGCGCTGGAACCTGCGTCTACAGGGCACAAGTACAGACATCGACTATCTGGCGAGTCTGCCGGTGTTGACGGAGCAGGGCGAGGTCACGCTGGGCAGTATCGCCGAGCTGGTGCGCGGGCAGGAAAAAGCCCGCATCAGCGTGCGCTATCGCGGCCAGCCTGCGGTGATGTTGTCGGTAATGAAAAAACCGAAGGCCAATACTATTGAGCTGGTTGAGCGTCTCAATGATTATATTAAAGATAGAAATCAGCATCAGACAAAAACCGGCGTCAGACTGGTATTGATTGATGACAGTACGGAAATTACCCGCAATGCCCTGTCCATTATGCAAAAGAATGCGGCGCTGGGGCTGTTGTTTGTACTGCTGGTGAGCTGGCTGTTTCTCGGCAGCCGTATTTCTATTTTAACCACCATTGGCATTCCCTTTATTCTCGCCGGCACCTTCTGCGTTTTAATTGTTGCCGGCCAGACTTTGAATGTGCTGGTGCTGCTGGGCGTGGTCATCAGTCTGGGTATGCTGGTGGATGATACGGTGGTCGTGGTTGAAGCGATTTACTATCGCATGCAACGAGGGGAGCCGGTGATGCCGGCCACGCTGGGCGCATTGAAAGAAGTCTTTGCGCCGGTGACCTCGGCGGTGCTGACGACCATGGCGGCTTTCCTGCCGCTGATGTTGCTGCCCGGTATTCTGGGCAAATACATGATGACCGTGCCGCTGGTGGTGTCGGTGGCGTTGGCCTTAAGTCTGGTGGAAGCCTACTGGATGTTGCCCGCGCATATTAGCGCCTCGAATCTTCATTTCAGCAAGGCCTCACGCATGGATATCTGGCGCAGGCATTTCCTGCACCAGATCCGTCTGCGTTATACACGGATGTTATTGCGGGTAATGCGTTATCCCCGCGCCACCATGGTCACTATGCTGGTGTTGTTTGCGCTGGCGGGCGCGGCGGTTTACCGGGACATGGTGAAGGTTGATTTTTTTGCCTCGGATCCCATGCGCGTGTTTTATATCAATGTGGAAATGCCCAATGGTACGACGCTGGACAAAACCCTGACAACGGTAATGCGTCTGCGTGAACAGATTGAGCCTCTGCTGCGTGAAGATGAACTCAAGCAGACGGTGTCCTATGCCGGACAGATGTTTACTGAAACCGCGCCTCACCGGGGTGAACACTATGGTCAGATCATTATTTCCCTGAAACCTCAGGTGAAGGAATTACGCAGTGTGGAAGAGGTTATCGAAGCCTTGCGGGAGACGGTTTACAATTTCCCGGGGCCGGCCAAGGTCAATTTTCTCAAGCTTGAGGGCGGCCCGCCGGTGTCCCGTCCGATCAATATAAAGGCGCGCGGCGACAAACTGGATGAGCTGCGTCGCGCGGTGGCGGATCTGAAAAATATCATGCGCAGCAATAATGCTATTAAGGATATCAGTGATGATGACAGTCCGGGACAAATGGAGCTGTTGCTCAGGCTCAATCATGATGCGGCGTTACGCGCCGGGATTTCACCACAGGCGATTGCTCGTACATTACGTTTGCTGGTGGATGGTGAAGTCGCGGCAAGCATGCATGAAAGCGGCAAGGAGCTGGTAGTGCGCGTGCAGGCGAAAAAATCTGCACAGCTAAATGATATACGCGATGTATTGCACTTTACCCTGCCGGCCGCCGATGGCCGGCAGATTGCAATGAGTGAGCTGTTGCATGTTCAGGCTCGACCGGGGTTGGGCAACGTGCGGCATTATAATTTCCGGCGCGCGATTACCGTGGAAGCCGATATTGATAAAAGCAAAATTGATACGGTCGCGGCCAATAACTATATCAAGGCCGAATGGGCGAAAATTCAGGCCGACTATCCCAATGTGAATCTGGATTTTACCGGTGCGCTGGATGACATTCAGGAAAGTATGGATGCCATTGCCGTATTGTTCCTGTTTGGCATCGGCCTGATGTATCTGATTTTAGGAACGCAGTTCAAAAGTTATTTTCAACCCTTCATGGTTCTAATGACAGTGCCGATTGCCTTTACCGGCGTGGTGCTGGGATTACTGGTGACGCAAAATCCACTGAGTCTCTATACTATGTACGGGGTGGTTGCGCTGGCGGGTATTTCCGTGAATGCGGCGATTGTGCTGATTTCCGCCGCCAATGATCGTCTGGCGATGGGGATGTCAGTGTTGCATGCCACGGTTTATGCCGCGCGTCGCCGGGTGGTGCCGATCCTGATCACTTCGCTGACCACCATCGCCGGTTTGTTTTCACTGGCCACCGGGCTGGGCGGGCATTCCCTGATCTGGGGGCCGGTGGCCACGGCCATGGTCTGGGGACTGCTGGTTTCCACCGGCCTGACTCTGTTTGTTATTCCGATTCTTTATCGTCTGTCGATGACGAAGCCGGGCAAAGGCGCTAAAGTATAGCCCCTAACATCAGGGCCATCATGATTAAAATAAAAGGGAGAATATATTATGAGTAAAATGATAATCGGTATTCATGGTCTGGCGAACAAGCCACCGGAAAAAACACTGGCCAACTGGTGGCATAAAGCCATGCTCGAAGGTTTGCAGGTTAACTGTGGATTGTCACTGGAGAAACTTGATTTCCAGTCGGTTTACTGGGCGGATGTCATGTACCCTAACCCGGATCCCGAACCGGACAAATACCGTAAGGCGAAAAAAGGCGATCTGAAATATTATAACGAAGGCTGGATCGATTATATTCGCGAAGCCCTGCTCGACTTTGGCGGCGACGTGATTGATTCCATGAAAGAAATGTTCGGCATGGATGAGCTGGCGGAAAAAGTATTGAAAGCCAAGCTCAAGGATCTCTATCGTTATTATGAAGAAGAGACTATTCGCACCGAACTGCGCGCGCGCCTGCGTCAGGCGATTATTGATAATAAAGATAGACGCCTGATGCTGGTCGCCCATTCCATGGGCACGATCATCGCCTATGATGTGTTGCGCGAACTGGGGCGTGAAGATGCGAACATCAGTATCGATCACTTTGTCACCATCGGTTCACCGCTGGGACTTCCGCATGTGAAATATAAGATTATGGAAGAAAGTCCCCTGATAAGAACGCCCAGCGTAGTAAAGAAATGGTCCAACCTGGCCGATCGTCGCGATCCGGTGGCGCTGGATATTCACCTGCGTGATGACTATGAAGCCAACTATGCCGGGGTGCGGGTCGAGGATGATCTGGTGATGAATGACTGGGGCGGCATTAACCACAAGTCATACGGCTACCTGCGCACGCCGGAGTTTTCAGATTTGTTGAAAAACTTTATCTGATAAGCCTGTGCTTGCAAGTGGCGCTTCCCTGCAGCAGGCAGGCTGCAGGGGCGCTGTTTTACGCAGAAGCTGAATCGTTTGATTCAGGATGAACTTTTCTAATGTGTCGAGGAGATAGTCATAGAAGACGGTTTCTCCGTTGCCTCTTCTTTCTGCGCGGCTTTTCTGTCTTCGGCTTCATAGGCGGCCTTGATCGCGGCTGATTTTTCCGGATGAAATTCCATATAAAATTCAGGCGCCCACTCCCGATAGCTGATTTCACCATTGCCTTCCATCATGATGCATTCATGCATATCATCCGGCGTCAGTTGTGAGGCACATTCGGCGATCGCGTTGTGGGGAATGCTGATAGCGCTCAGAGCGATGGCCGGGATGAACACGACAGTTGAAATGAGTTTCATAATACTCTCCTTGTGGTTATCGCCATAATTGGCAATTGATCGTTCATTCATACTTCATATTTTTATTGAATGGTTTGAGCCGCTAGGATTGCGTACCGGGTCAATACACACATTCCATAATAATGTTAGATAGATGGCGAGGATAAATATATCCTCCTGAAGGTGGGGGGGAGCAACGAATGGATTAATACTTTTGTTCTAAACAAGCGTTCCTGATTCCGGTACCAATCATTACTGGAATCTACTTGCAGGTGTAATTTTAATCGTACCTGCAGAATACTTATTTAGTTATTCGCTATAATCCTGCTAGTATGCTTATCCGCTTCGGCTTATGTGACAGGGATGAAACGGAATGAAAATTTTAATCGCAGATGATCATGCGCTGTTCCGGCAGGGCATGATTTATATTCTTGAAAATATGGATCAGAAAGTAGAGACGCTGGAAGCATCTACTTCGGGAAAGGCAATTCAACTGGCCAAAGAACATCCGGATATTACTCTGGCATTAATGGACTTACGCATGCCGGATATGGATGGACTGGACGCCATGCGCCTGATTCTGAATAGCGTCCCAACTGTACCTGTGGTTATTTTAACGGCTTCGGAACGCCTGACCGACATGAAACAGGCATTAGATGCCGGGGCGATGGGCTACATCGCTAAGAGCGTTGCTCCGGCGATTATGGTCGGGGCGATACAGCTGGTGCTTTCCGGCGGCATTTATATTCCTCCGGAACTGATGCAGCATTCCCGACAGGTGGATATGCCCGGGCTGTCCGGGATTAAATTAACTCCCCGGCAAATTGAGGTGTTGCGTCTGTTGGTGGATGGTATGGCGAACAAGGAAATTGCCCGCACCCTCCGGCTTTCCGAAGCAACAGTGAAAGCACATGTCTCATCTATTTTCAAAGTGCTGGATGTCAGCAACCGGACTCAGGCTGCGCTGGCCGCCAAAAAAATCGGGCTTGGCGCAACAGGGGACAATGATGTATTGCCGACACCGGTATAGTGAAATAATCGTTCTGGATAATTATATTTCCTGACTTTACCTGAAAAATTTGTGCTTGCCACCGAGCGAGCTTTGCCCTCCGGAAGAGGGTGAGGGGATATCAATCAATGTTGACTTGTATTTATTCATGCGCCGCTGTTTGCAGCAGGGATGCCAGTTCATCTTCCTGTGTAACGGGTTCCTGACAGTGATGGCCCTGACAGACATAGGCGATCATGCCTTCGCGGGGGGCGGGGCGTTGGCTTAAGGCTTCAAGTTGAAGTTGGCTGTCCGCAGGGATAGCGAGACAAAGCCGGCGAGGATTGTAGTGTTGCCCGGCTTTTTCCCGCCAGTGCTGTATCGCGCTTTCTTCACCGCGAATAACGATGCAGGTAGGAGCAAAACAGTAATCTTCCAGCGCATGCAACAGCGCGCAATGGGCGTAAGGCAGTTGCCGGATATTCCGCCAGGCGGTGCGCAGAATATTTTCGCTGATATCGAGATAGGCGTTATCGGCCAGCAGGTGTCCGAGTCGGGCAAAGACATTGGCGGCGATGGCGTTGCCGGCGGGGATGGCTTCATCCTGCATAGGTTTGGGCCTGTGAATCAGCGACTCATGATCGTCAGCGGTAA
>WFVC01000174.1 GCA_015491815.1 Gammaproteobacteria bacterium
GTGAGGTATTTACAGGTCACTCATTACGCATCACTGATAAAAAATGTTCTGCCCGCATGATTCAGGCATTGAATCCGATGCTGATAAAGTTCACTCAAAATATCTTCCCGCAATAATTCACTTGTCTTTCCCTGCCGGGTTTTTCCATCGGCAAAAATCATTAACACATGATCGCAGTAACGGGCGCTGAGGTTGATATCATGCATGACCATGAGCAGGGATTTATTTTTTTCCCGAGCCGTTGTCTCCAGTAATTGCAGGATCTTTTGTTGATGGTGCAGATCCAGATGATTAACGGGTTCGTCCAGTAACAGCAGATCCGGATCCTGCAATAGCACGGTGGCGATACCCAGCCGGCGGCGTTCGCCACCGGAGAGCGTGGTCACCTGTCGTGTTTCGTAGCCCTTGAGATCAACGCTGCGCAGAAGTTGGCGGGCCTTGTTCTGATCTTCGGCTGATTCCCATTGCCATGCCTTCAGGTGGGGATGGCGGCCGGTGAGAACGGTTTCCATCACGGTGCCGGGAAACAATTCATGTTGCTCCTGAAACAGCAGTCCCAGCTTCAGGGCTATCTCGCGACGGGAGAGGGAGAGCAAAGGCTGTCCCCTGAGACAAATGTTACCGGTATCAGCCGGGAGCAGACCGGCCAGTGTGTGCAGCAGCGTGGTTTTACCGGCGCCGTTCATGCCCAGTATCGCCCAGCGCTGGCCGTCTTCGATTTGCAGATTGAGATTGTCAATCAGACTGCGATCACCGACGCTGATGGACAGACTGTCACAATCTAGCAGGGCGGGGCGGTTCATGAGGTGCGCTGTCCTTTTTGCAGCAGATGCAGAAATAACGGAATGCCGAGCAGGGCGGTGATAATGCCGACCGGCAGTTGTTGCGGGGCGAGGATGGTGCGCGCCAGCGTGTCGGCGATTACCAGTAATATGCCGCCGCAGAGCGAGGCCGCCGGGATCAGAATACGGTGATCGGTATAGCCCATCAGGCGCACCAGATGCGGGATCACCAGACCGACAAAGCCGATGCTGCCGGCCTGACTCACGGCGCTGGCGGTTAACAGCGAGGCCAGCAGAAACAGGGCGAGCTGCACTTTGCCCGTATCAACGCCCAGCGACTCGGCCAGCCGTTCACCGCGAATCAGGACGTTGAGGCTGCGCGCCAGCGGCAGGCTGGCGAGCAGGCCGACGATGAGTACGATGCCCAGTGGCCAGGGGTTAATGCTGTAACTGAGATCGCCCATCAGCCAGAACAGCATGCTTTTCAGTTGTTGCTCCGGCGTGATGGCGAGAATAAAACTGATCAGTGCGCCCCAGCCGGCGGCGAGCACTACGCCGGTGAGCAACAGGCGCAAGGGCGTCCAGGCGCCTTGCCGGCCCCCGCTGTTCTGACGCGCCAGTCCGAAAACCAGAATCACAGCCAGCAGCGCGCCGACAAAGGCGCTGGCGTCGAGCAGAATCCCGGACAGGCCCAGTAGCATGGCCAGCAGGGCGGCGAGCGCCGCGCCGCCGGAAATGCCAAGAATATAGGGATCCGCCAGCGGGTTGCGCACCAGCACCTGCATCAATACCCCCGCCAGCGCCAGCAGCGCGCCGGTGAAAAAAGCCCCGAGGCTGCGCGGTAGACGCAGTTCGAGAATTAGTTGTCGCGCCAGTGAGTGCGCCGGATCGAGCGCCTGCCCCCGCAGAATCGATAACAGATCATGGAAACTGACGGGGATGCTGCCCTGAGTCAGGGAGAGCAGCAGGCTGGCCAGCGCGAGCGCCAGCAGCAGCGGCAGGAAAAAGCGGGGAGAGCGCGCGCCCATACGTCCCTGAATTACGCGCCGGGCGTGAGCGGGCTGATATTCTCGCCTTTGAGGCTGAGTTGTGGCCAGTTTCTGGCGCTGGCGTGATCAGCGAGGGTGTCATCGGGATCGACGGCGACCGGGTGGCTGACCTGTTCCAGCAGAGGCAGATCATTATGGGAATCGCTGTAGAACCAGCTTTGCGCCAGATTCCGGCCTTCGCGTTTCAGCCATTCCTGCAGGCGTGAGACCTTGCCTTCGCGAAAACAGGGGGTGCCGGCGACCCGGCCGGTATAGCGTTCATGTTTGATTTCGGCGTTGGTGGCGATAATGTCATCCACCCCCAGTTCACGGGCGATGGGGGTGGTGATGAAGTCATTGGTGGCGGTAATAATGAGCAAAAAATCACCATTCCGGCGATGCTTTTCCAGTAACTGGCGGGCGGCGGGAGTAATCAGCGGGCGGATAACGCTGCGCATAAATTTTTCATGCAGGGCGGCCAGCTCTTTCATGCTGTGCTCGCTCAGGGGCTTCAGGCTGAAGGCCAGAAATTCGAGAATATCCAGCGTGCCGGCCTTATATTCATCATAAAACCGTTTATTTTCAAGCTCATAGGATTTGGCGTCCACCAGCCCCTCATCGCCCAGAAAGCGCCCCCAGAGGTAGTCGCTGTCGCCATTGAGGAGGGTATTATCAAGGTCAAAGATCGCAAGCGCCACGATTATTCTCTATGCTTAACAGGATGTGCGGCATGATAACGTAATTTAGTCATTGTGGGGGAGTCCGGCTTTTCTCTATCGGTAAAGTCTGAAATTGGGAAATGCTATTTGCCGCATTTACAGCAGTGTGAAACAATCTGGATTCAGAATGAAGGACAGAGTGCAAGTGATTGATACAGAAGGATACCGCTCAAACGTTGGAATTATACTTTGTAATTCCGAGGGCCAGTTGTTCTGGGCTCGACGCATTGGTGAAGATGGCTGGCAGTTTCCTCAGGGCGGCATCCAGAAAAATGAATCGCCGGAGCAGGCGCTGTACCGGGAACTGGAAGAAGAAGTGGGGCTGAAGGCCGGGGATGTAGAGTTGCTGGGTTCGACCCAGGGCTGGCTGCGTTACCGGCTTCCAAAGCACATGTGTCGCCAGCAGCGAAACCGCGCGCGTGGCTTTATCGGCCAGAAGCAGATCTGGTTTTTGCTCAAGCTGACGGCCAGTGAAGGACGGGTTCGGCTGAATACCTCGGCCGAGCCGGAATTCGACCACTGGCGCTGGGTATCGCCGGAGACCACGGTTAAAGAAGTGATTGATTTCAAACGCGCTGTTTATTTAAAAGCGCTGGAAGAATTGATGCCGATAATTCACAGCCCATCCCTGTTCATCGTTAACCGCTAACCGTTTGTCGGCGTCGGCTCGTAAACAGAGTGAACAGCGTCATTACCTGAGTATATTCATGCTTGAAACCCTAAGACGACTCGTTCAGGAAGTAAATCAGGCGCGCAATCTTGATCAGGCTCTGTCGATCATTGTGCACAGCGTGAAGGCGATCATGAATGTGGCGGTTTGCTCGGTGTATTTGCGCGACAGCAATAACGGTTTTCTGCTCATGGCCACCGATGGTCTGGAAGAACGGGCGGTGGGCAAGGTGCGTTTGCAGGAAGGAGAAGGCCTGATCAGTCTGGTCGCTAAACGCGCCGAGCCGGTCAATCTGCGCAGCGCGCTGGCGCATCCCAAATACCATTATTTCCCTGAAACCGGCGAAGAGTCCTACCACGCCTTTCTCGGCGTGCCCATCATTCATCACCGTAACGTGGTTGGCGTACTGGTGGTGCAGGATCATGTTGCGCAAAGTTTCAATGAAGAAAGCGAAACCTTCATGATCACTGTTGCCGCGCAGCTGGCCGGAGCGATTGCACATGCGGAAATCAGCGGTGATCTTGAAGAACAGCATAAAACCGAAAAGACCATGCTGGACTCACGTCCGATATCCGGATTGCCGGGCGCGGCCGGGGTGGCGATGGGCATTGCGCGGGTGGTTTATCCGCTGGCGGATATTTCAGCGGTGCCGGATCGACAGATTACGGATATTCCCGCTGAACTCGAACGCTTTGAGAAAGCGCTGGCAGCGGTGCGTCAGGAATTACGGATCATGTCTCAGCGGCTGGAGGACAAACTGCCGGCGCAGGAACATGCGCTGTTTGACGCCTATCTGCTGATGCTGGAAAGCGATTCCATCACTGACGGCATTCGCAACGGAATTAAAAAAGGCAACTGGGCGGCGGCGGCTCTGCGGGACGTGATTCAGGAACATGAACAGATCTTCCGGGATATGGATGACAGTTACATGCGTGAACGGGGCGATGACGTGCGCGATCTCGGTCGGCGCATTCTCATGCACCTGCAACAGGACACGCCGGCGGATACGGATTTCAGCGAGAACACGATTCTGATTAGCGAGGAGGTCACCCCCTCGATGCTGGCGGATATGCCGATGGACAAAATCAGCGGCGTGATCTCGGTGCGTGGCTCGCGCACGTCTCATGT
Source organism: Gammaproteobacteria bacterium (assembly GCA_015491815.1). Lineage (GTDB taxonomy): Bacteria > Pseudomonadota > Gammaproteobacteria > UBA6429 > Thiohalophilaceae > JAADGZ01. The sequence goes on from WFVC01000174.1 coordinate 4,328, forward strand.
TGCGATTCTGGCCCGGGCGCTGGGGCTGCCCACGGTGATGGGCGCGGCGGATTTACCGGTCCGGCATATCGATGGTCGTGAGGTGATCGTCGATGGTTACAGTGGCCGGGTCTATGTTTCCCCGTCTGAGACCGTGTGCCGGGAGTACCGGCAGTTACTGACTCAGGAGCAGGAGCTTTCGGAAGAACTGCAGGGTCTGAGAGGTCTGCCTTCAGAAACCCTCGACGGCGAAAAAATTCATTTATACGTGAATACCGGTTTGCTCGCCGACATGTCGCCGACGCAGGAAAGCGGGGCCGAGGGCATCGGCCTTTACCGCACCGAGTTTCCCTTTATGATTCGCCAGCGTTTTCCCGGCGAAGAGGAACAACGGGCCATCTACCGGCAGGTGCTGGGATCCTTTGCGCCGGATCCGGTGGTCTTGCGTACGCTGGATGTCGGTGGCGATAAATCACTGCCCTATTTTCCCATCGAGGAGGAAAACCCCTTCCTCGGCTGGCGCGGGATTCGCATCACCCTGGATCACCCGGAAATTTTTCTGGTGCAGATTCGCGCCATGCTGCGCGCCAGCATCGGTCTCAATAATCTGAATATTCTGCTGCCCATGATCAGCGATATCTCCGAGTTGACCGATAGCCTGAACCTGATTCATCAGGCCTATGGCGAGCTGCTCGAAGAAGGTGAGAAAATTGAAATGCCGCGCATCGGGGTGATGATTGAAGTGCCCTCAGCGGTGTATCAGGCCGGAAGTCTGGCGCGGCGGGTGGATTATCTTTCCATCGGCACCAACGATCTGACCCAGTATCTGCTGGCGGTGGATCGCAACAACGCGCGGGTGGCGGAACTGTATGACTCGCTGCATCCGGCGGTGATTCGGGCGATGATGCAGGTAGTGGAAAGCGCGCGGGTCTATGACAAGCCGGTCAGCGTCTGTGGTGAAATGGCGGGGGATCCGGCGGCGGCGATTCTGCTGGTGGGCATGGGGATCGAAAGCCTGAGCATGAGCGTGGCCAGTCTGCCGCAGATTAAATGGGTGGTGCGCAATCTCAGCAGTGAACGCGCCAATGAAATTTTGAGCGCGGTGCTGGTCATGGAAGATGTACACAGCATTCGCGCCTACCTGCATGCGCAACTGGAAGAAGCCGGGCTGGGCGGCCTGATCCGCGCGGGTAAATAACGGCTATGCTTATCAACTCCCATGCATTTAATTCCCGCTAGAAAAAATTCTGATTTTCAGAGGCGCAGGTGAACGCACAAAATATCGAACCGGATCGTCATCTCAGCCTGCATCAACTGATGCAGATGCTGGTCAGCGACGGTCGTTTGCAACAAACCGACGTCGACGCCTTTCTTGCCCCGGGACGTCGTGCGCGGCTGGATATTCATCCGCTGGTCATCATTGCCGAACGTGAATGGCCGGATCAACTAAACCCGGGCAAGTTACTGACCCTGGATACGTTGATGCAATGGCTGGCGCAACGTAGCGAATTGCCGTTCTTTCGCATCGATCCGCTCAAGGTCGATGTCACGGCGGTCACGGCGGTCACCTCGTCGGCTTATGCCAGTCGCCATAAAATTTTGCCGGTGGAAGTCAATGAACGGGAAGTGGTGATCGCCACCGCCGAACCCTTTGTGCGCAGCTGGGAAACCGAGCTGGCCCATGTCACCGGGATGCACATCAAACGGGTGCTGGCCAGTCCGCTGGATATCAGTCGCTTTCTGGGCGAGTTCTATTCGGTCAGCCATTCGATCCAGCGAGCCACCGCCGGCAAGGACGAACATATTCCCGGGATTTCCAATCTCGAACAACTGGTCGAGCTGGGCAAGAGCGGACGGCTGGACGCGAACGATCATGACGTGGTGCAGATCGTCGACTGGCTGTTGCAATTCGCCTTTGATCAACGCGCCAGCGATATTCACATGGAGCCCCGGCGGGAAAAAGGCAATATCCGTTTCCGCATCGACGGCGTCCTGCATCTGGTGAATGAAATGCCGATGCCGGTGATGACCGCCGTTTCCAGTCGCATCAAGGTGCTGGGACGCATGGATGTAGTGGAAAAACGCCGGCCGCAGGATGGCCGCATCAAAACCAAGATGCCCGACGGCCATGAGATCGAACTGCGCCTGTCAACCATGCCGACCGCCTTTGGTGAAAAACTGGTGTTGCGGATTTTTGATCCCGA
>WFVC01000175.1 GCA_015491815.1 Gammaproteobacteria bacterium
GGTAACGGCTACATCACCGCCGCCGCAGGCCGACAGCAGGGCAATGGCGCCCATGAAAAATCCTGTTCTTGCATATAACATCATTCTTAATTTCCTCACCCACGCCACTGCTTTTGCAAGCGGCTAATTATTGAGCAACATTTTACTGCCTGCTTTTATCCGCCTCTATATCCGATTAGTCATAGCGTATACTCCCGCTCCGCTGAATACAGTACAATAATGCCCCAGTTAATTACTCAACATTTCAAAACCATGATCACGAAGACTCAGACAAGCGAAGAATACTTCATCGAAAGCGAGCCCTTTTACCAGCCGGTTGCCGATGAAATTGAGATATTTCAGGCCGCCTGGAATCAAAACCTGCCCGTCCTGCTCAAGGGGCCGACCGGCTGCGGCAAAACCCGCTTCATGGAATACATGGCCTGGCGGCTAAAACGGCCGCTGATTACCGTTTCCTGCCACGATGATCTCACCGCCTCCGATCTGGTCGGCCGCTATCTGATCAGCGGCGGTGAAACTGTCTGGGTCGATGGGCCACTGGCGCGCGCGGTGCGCATCGGCGCGATCTGTTATCTCGATGAAATCGTCGAGGCGCGCAAGGACACCATGGTGGTGATTCATCCGCTGGCCGATAATCGCCGGGTGCTGCCCATCGAAAAACGGGGTGAACAACTCAGCGCTTCGGCCGATTTTTGTCTGGCCGTGTCTTACAATCCCGGCTATCAGAGCGTGCTCAAGGATCTCAAACAAAGCACCCGCCAGCGCTTCGTGGCGCTGGAATTCGATTATCCTGATGCGCCACTGGAGGCCGGCATCATCGCCACCGAAACCGGCATCGATGCGGCGCTGGCGGAGCAACTGGTGAAGTTCGCGCACATGACCCGCAACCTCAAGGGCAGCGGACTGGAGGAAGGCGCCAGCACCCGTCTGTTAGTACACGCCGCCCGGCTGATGCACGACGGCATTGCCCCCATCAGCGCCTGCCACAGCGCGATTGCCCAGGCGCTCACCGACGATCACGACATGCTCACCGCCATCGATGAACTTTCCTCATCGCTGTTTTGAATATAGCGGTGGGTACGATTGAAATCGCATCTACAACCCGCTAAACCTGCACCATGAAACCACGCGCACTCGATGAAAAGGAAATCAGCCAACGTCTGGATGACTATCTGGATGTTGAATTTTCCTTCCTCAAAACCGAACACCATGCGCGCACACTGGCCGGCCTGGCGACCGCCGAACAGGCCTACCTGCTCCACTGGGTGAAATGTATCGCCAGCACTAACATCCAGCTCGCCTGGCAATTCATCGAACAGGCGGTTCCTCTGCTGGATAATATGGACAGGCGGATTATTGAAGACTGGGCTTTGCACGCGATGGATATTTATGATCAATCCGGCCTGCATGCGGCGCTGGCGGTGATTCGCAATGTGCATCAATTTATCGAAACCAGTCATGCGCATCGCATCGGCGCGAGTTTTTCGGATCATGCCGGTATTCTGCTGCATTTTGTTCACGGCCTGTCCGGTCGCAAGCTGGAACTCAAACAGGCGGATGAATGCTTTACCGACACGCAAACCCTGTTCCTGCCGCCGCTGATTGCGCAACTGGAAACGCCCAAAGATAATTTTATTTTTTACAAAAGTCTGGTGGTCATGCTCTGGGCGCAGGTTCGCTTTTCCAGTTTTCCATTAGCGTTAAAACAGGCGCTCGAAGAGCATCCTCAGGCGGAACGCTTATTGACGCTCTATCAGGCGCTGGAGCATCTGCGCCTGCAGGCCTGTATTGCACGTGAACTACCCGGCCTTTATCGCGGCATGCAGGCCATACAAAAACAGCTCGAAGACGAACAGGGCGATCATCGCTGGCGAGAACTGGCGCAACAGCTGGCGGATAAAAACAAATGCGCACAGGACTCGCTGCAACTGGCTCTTGATAATCTCGATAGCTTACCCCCTCCACCGGCCTCCTGTTTCCGGATTCTGCTCAAACCCGAGCAGGTTTATAGCGTTATGGCGCAACGCATGGAAAAGGAAAAAACGCTGTTGCGACTGGCGCTGGCCAAACTTGAAAATGAGCTGAATCAAAATAAAAGCACGCCGGATAAACTTGAAGTCCGTTACAAACCGGCGTCTGAGACAGACAAACACATCCCCATTGAAATACGACTTGACAATCAACCTGTTGCCCCGCCTGATGAAATTAAGGCGCTGGCCTCCTCCGTTGTCCTCGACTTTGGTGAAATACCGGACGAGCACCTCGTCCCCGCCGGGCCGGGCGACTATGATCCCGCAATGTTTAACGAGAAAGAAAAAGATCCTGATGAAGTCTGGAAAGGCACCTACCACGAAGAAGGCGCGTCACTTTATAACGAATGGGATTACCGCCGCCAGCACTACCGCAAGAACTGGTGCGCGGTGCGTGAAAAAACCATCGAGCCTGTGTATGACGACTTCGTGGATCTCACCCTGAAAAAATACAGCGGCCTGATTAAACATTTGCGCAAAACCTTCGAGGCCATGCGTGATGAAGACAGGCTGCTTAAACGTCAGAGCGACGGCGACGGCATTGATATCGATGCGCTGGTCGAAGCGCTGGCCGATGCCCGTGATGGCAGTGAACTGTCCGAACGCCTGTTCACCCGCATGCATCGCGTCGAGCGCAACATCGCTGTGATCTTTATGGTGGACATGAGTGGCTCCACCAAAGGCTGGATCAACGATGCCGAGCGGGAATCGCTGATTTTACTTTGCGAGGCGTTGGAAAGTCTCGGCGATCGCTATGCGATTTACGGTTTCTCCGGCATGGCCCGCAAGCGCTGTGAAATTTATCGCATCAAGGAATTTTCAGAAAACTATAACGATGAGATTAAGGCGCGCATCAGCGGTATTGAAGCCAAAGACTATACGCGCATGGGTTTTGCCATTCGTCATCTGACTAAAATACTAAATGAAGTCGATGCGCGCACACGCATCCTGATCACGCTGTCGGACGGTAAACCGGATGATTATGACAATTACCGAGGCGACTATGGCATTGAAGACACCCGCCGAGCATTAATCGAGGCGCGACGTGAAGGCATTCATCCCTATTGCATTACCATTGATGAGCAAGCCCGCGACTATCTTCCGCACATGTACGGCCCGGCGGCGTTTACCGTGATCGACCAGGTGGATCGTCTGCCGCTCAAGGTGTCAGATATTTACCGGCGCTTAACTGTTTAGGTCAGAGGAAAGGATACAGCTTGCTCCTGCGCTTTCCCTTGTGTCCTGTATCCTTTGCCCTGTCTCTGACTCAAACCTGGATATGTTCGTCCACCCTGACCCGGTTGCGCCCTTCTTTCTTGGCTCGATACAGCGCCGCATCCGCAAGACTGAGCATGCTGTTTAGATTTTCATCGGATGACTCACCCGGTTTTGCATAACTGATGCCACAACTGATCGTAAAACGAATGATTTGGCCATTGCATTCAACCTCAAGGTTTTCGATCGCCCGCCTTATTTTTTCACTCAGGGCGACAATGCCCTTGGTGTCATCACTCAACGCCAGCACCAGAAATTCTTCCCCGCCCATGCGAAACAGATAATCATTGGCGCGGGAAACCTGTCGCAAACAGTCGGAAAAATCCTGCAAACACTTGTCGCCGCAAACGTGGCCATAAGTGTCATTAATATTTTTAAATTTATCCAGATCAATCAACAGGGCAAACAGGCGTTGGCTGCTGCGTTCGGCCTGCGCGATCAGTTTCGGGAAAATATCATTTAAATGACGGCGATTATAAAGGCCTGTCAAAGAATCGGTAATCGCTGATTTTTCCAACTCCGCATGCACTATCTGGATTTCTTTCTGCTGCTCGCGCAAGGCCTGCAACATGTCTGAAAACTGATTTGATAATTCGGTAATTTCATTTTTGGCCACGGACTTGTCCAGCCGGGGTAAATTACCCGCGGCGACTTCACCGGCCAGCTTTACCAGTTGCGACAGGGGTTCGGTAAAATTACGCACAATGATAAAACCCAGCAACAGGATCACGCTCAAACTGGCAAGAATAATCAACATGGTTGCTTTACGGTGCTTTTCCAGACGTTTCATCAACGACGTTTCCGGCAAACTAAACCAGACTTTGGGTATGCTTCCATGCACCGGCGAAAGCTCCATTGGACGCACGAAAAATATATCCTTGCCCAACTGAACGCGACTGTTATCGATCTTGAAAGGCTGACCGATATATTTACGACTCGATGAACCCAGCACAATTCCATCCTGCGTCAGAAACAGCTCCCCACCGCTATTTTTCATATAACGCGATAGCCAGGCGTCATCCATAAAATAGCTCACGGCTATACTGCCGAGACGACGACCGCGATAAACAATAGGAGAAACCGCTATCAACTCCAGTCCATAATCACCGTAACTGTAAAAGGTGCCGCGATCTGTGTGCTTTAAAATATCAAGCACCGTTTTTCCCAAATCCGCATGCTCGCGCCCGACCAGCATTTCACCTTTATCCCGCGAGACGACGACATAGCGGCTGATGGGCAGCCAGCCAAAATGGCGATCATAAATATCCTTTAACGGTTGCGCTTCACTGCCAATACCAACAATAACAAACATGTATTCCTTGATGCGCAGATCTTCTGCAACAATATCCGCATAGCGCTGATATTCAATCTTTTCCGCTTCCAGTTGACTGAGAAAAATCTGCGCGACGCTATCAACATGATGCTCATCTTCCTGCAACAGAATATTGCGCACATAGCTATAGGTATAAATTAATGATCCCGCCAGCAACACCATCATGGTAATGATGTATACCAGCAGTTTCGAACGATAGCTTGAAAACAGCATCTATCAGGGCTTGTTTGTATTCAACGGCAGGAGTTCATATTTTTTTGCAATTCGATTAAAGGCTCGGCCATGCTGAACTTCTTTAATCAGATCTTGCACATCGCTTGACACGCTTTTAATCGTCACCGCAGACAGGGTTCGATAAAATGGGTAGGCTTTTGCTTTCAAATTTTTAGCGGTTGGCGCATAGCCATTTATTTTTATCGGTTTGATGTGATCCTTTTTTCCAAATTTCCAGGTTGAGCCAATATGACCAATCGCCCCGTCAAAATCACTAACCTTACGCACCATATCATCCGCCGCTTTCACATTGAGTCGATCTTTTCGAAATAATTTCGCCTCCGGAAGGATGCGCTTCCAGTGGCCCGGACGTCCCTTGCAATGCAGTCGGGTGACCACCACAATGGCTTTATCTTCACCGCCAACTTTTGACCAGTTACGGATCTTGCCGCTGAAAATATCTCTAATCTGCTCGCTTGTCAGATCATCAATCGGGTTGGTTTTGTTGAGCAGGATCAGGATTGGCTCATAGGCCAACGGATGAACCTGAAGTTTTTTGTCTTTAACTTCTTTCTCGGCCAGCTCACAACAAACAAAACCGAAGGTTTCATGATCTTCCGCGTTTTGCATGGCGTTTTTAATTCCCGCGTTACAGCCCAGACCCAGTGCTGAATCTTTGCCATAGAGATCAATATCTCGCTGCAGCAATTTTTCCAGATCCGGTTTCAATTCATGAAAGATTATCCAGGAAAAATGCGCACCCCCACCCACTATCGGCGCCCCTCCTGAATGGGAATGCTGATCCTCATGGGCGGCAATAGACAGAAATGGCAGGGCGGACAAAAACAGCATCGCCATAGCGCGATACTGCCGTATAAAAATAAAACTTTTAACTCGCATAGACTATTCCTGAGGTTGTAACTTACCAAATTAAGGAAGCTCTGATTAATTCCGTTCGCCCTGAGCCTGTCGAAGGGTGAACTATATAACATTATGATTTTACAATGCTTAGCGTTCATGGTTCGCCCCTTCGTCAGGCTCAGGACTTCACCACGAACGGCGGAATTAATCAGAGCTTCCTTAAAGCTTAAC
>WFVC01000176.1 GCA_015491815.1 Gammaproteobacteria bacterium
ATACACATGGTTGTTATTGTCGGACATGCTTGATCGAGAAACTTACCGGCGCTTATGTGTGCGCCTGCGGCAGTGGCGTCCTGATGTTAATATCTCAGAATAATTAAAACTGCCCCGTTAACATTGGGATATGAGAAACAATTGTTTATCCATCCCTCTTTATTTTGTCATATTTTCTTAAATATTCTGTCACCTTTTGGTTATATTTACCCTGTAATTTGCCGCTATCTTTCAAACTACAGGGTTATTTAAAATGATTAATATCTCAAAACTGACAGCAACAGCTGTTCTGGTGGCGGGCTTACTGCCGATAGCAACACAGGCTGATATGGGTCATAACAGAAAAGTTGAATCGTCAAAATGGAGTCGGAGTGTTGACTCTGCAAAATGGGATAGGGATGGCGCCCGTGGCAGGGAATATGGTGATAAGCATTACCGTCTGCGCGTAGCTTTATGGGGGGATGAATTTTATAACGATGATCCTGCGCAAAAAGCAAAAGATGTCAATCAGACTATTGATTCAATGAATGAACACGACCTGGATTTTACTATTTTCGCCGGCGATACAAAGAATGGTCACAGTCTGTGTACGGATGAGGCGATTGGTCAGAATATTATAGATATCTTTAATCGTCTTGATGCTCCCACTCTGTACAGTGTAGGTGATAACGAATGGACTGATTGCCATCGCACCAGCAACGGCAGTTATGATCCTGTTGAACGCCTGAATTATTTACGTACAACTTTTTTTAGCAAGGATACAACTCAGGGGCTTGAACCGATTGCAGTGGAACGTCAGGGAGAACTGGGGCAGGCATATAGCGAAAACAGTCGTTTTGTTATGAAAAATGTGGAGTTTGTTGCTCTGCATATCCCCGGTAGTAATAATAACCTGGTGGCAACCGAAAAACAGTGCAGCAAGAAATCCAATCGCACTCAGCAGGATTGTGATGCAGCAACAGCCGAATATCAGGCTCGCAATGCAATGAATATCGCCTGGTTAAAAGAGTCTTTTTCCAAGGCGCGTAAAAATAATTATGCGGGTGTATTGATTGCAATTCAGGCAGATATTTATTTTCCCTTTGAACTGAGTGATGGCGGTTATCAGGAAGAATTTCTGCCACAGTTAGACAAAAATAACGGCTATGCGGACTTTTTCCATACACTCGTAGAAGAAACCCATAACTTTGCCGGTCAGGTTGTTCTGGTGCATGGCGATTCTCATTATTTCAAAATCGACAAAGCGATGTTTAATGATGATGGGACGCTCACCGGCAACTTTACTCGGGTTGAAGTTTTTGGTAGTAACGACAATAGCTGGGTAGAAATGACGGTTGATCCGTCTAGTGAAAATGTTTTCACTTTTGCGCCAGTGATTCTTGATTAAACGTCAGAATGACAGAAAAAAAGGATACGGGTATTCGCCTCTACAGGCGTCTATTCTGCTGAAGGGATTCGGCAATGAATAACCCCGCAGCTTGCTGCGGGGTTGTTTATTTTGCATAGTTTTCCGGCGTGAGTACGGTATTTTTCTGTAACAGTGGATCAGTCTGCGCGTAATCCAGATTGTAATGCAGTCCCCGGCTTTCCTTGCGGCTGATGGCCGAGCGGATAATTAAATCCGCCACCACGACCAGATTGCGCAATTCCAGTAGATCATTGGTGACGCGGAAGTTGCCGTAGTATTCGTCAATTTCGAGTTTGAGCATGTCCACCCGGCGCTGGCTGCGTTGCAGACGCTTATTCGAGCGTACAATGCCGACGTAATCCCACATCATGCGCCGGACTTCATCCCAGTTGTGATGAACCACGATTTCCTCATCGGAATCCGTTACCCGGCTTTCATCCCAGTCAGGAATTTTAGCCGTTATGGCCGGTTGATTCTGCTGTTCAAGGATGTGCCTGCTGGCCGCCTGAGCGAAAACCAGACACTCCAGCAGCGAGTTACTGGCCATGCGATTCGCACCATGTAAACCGGTAAACGCAGTTTCGCCAATCGCGTATAAATTATCGATATCGGTCTGTCCATGCAGGTTGGTCATGATGCCGCCACAGGTGTAGTGGGCGGCCGGCACCACCGGAATCGGTTCGCGGGTGATATCGATGCCGAAGTCAAGACAGCGTTGATAAATGGTGGGGAAGTGGCGGCGGATAAAGTCCGCCGGTTTATGACTGATGTCCAGAAACACGTTGTCACAGCCCAGACGCTTCATTTCATGATCGATGGCGCGGGCGACGATGTCCCGGGGCGCGAGTTCAGCGCGTTCATCGTAATTGTCCATGAAACGGCTGCCATCCGGCAGGCGCAATTTGGCGCCTTCCCCCCGCAGGGCTTCGGTGATCAGAAATGATTTGGCGTCTGGATGATACAGGCAGGTGGGGTGAAACTGGTTGAATTCCATATTGGCGATCCGACAGCCGGCGCGCCAGGCCATGGCGATGCCATCGCCGGTCGCGGTATCCGGATTGCTGGTGTACAGGTAGACCTTGCTGGCGCCGCCGGTGGCGAAAACGACGAAGCGCGCCCGGTAGACATCCACCTGATTACTGCCCCGATCCAGAATATAGGCGCCCAGACAGCGATTGTCGCCGGGCTGTCCCAGTTTATGTGTTGTGATTAAATCGACGGCGATATGCTGCTCATCGACCTGAATATTCGGATGGGCGAGTACGCGTTGTTCCAGCGTGGTTTCAACCGCTTTGCCGGTAGCGTCGGTGGCATGGAAGACGCGACGGTGGCTGTGGCCGCCTTCCCGGGTCAGGTGATATTCCCCCTGCGCGCTATTTGAGGTGTTGCGGGTAAAGGCGATGCCCTGATCGATTAACCATTGAATGTTTTCCGCCGCATGTTCAACGGTAAAACGGACGACCTCCGGATCGCAAAGGCCGGCGCCGGCGTTCAGGGTGTCTTCAATATGGGAATTCAGACTGTCATCCGGCGCATTGACGGCGGCGATTCCGCCCTGTGCGTAGAGCGTCGAACCTTCTCGCAATATCCCTTTTGAAATCAATCGGATATGGAGCGTATCCGCGAGCTTTAGCGCCAGTGTCAAACCGGCTGCGCCACCGCCGATAATCAGCACATCGGATTCAATCTGTTTTGCGGCCAAAGTATTCCTGCGTTTCGGTTAAGGGAGCATCAATTAATAAAGCACTTATTATGCGGGACAAAAACAGTTTAGAATAGTCGCTGTCCCGTGGATACGGGGAAAATGATAAGTAAGATGATAATTTAGTACAAAAAATTCCGCCCAATGAGCGAACTACAGGCACAGAACACTGTCCATACATGTAGTTTGGGCGGGTTCCCAAGAATTTGGCATTTAAGGAATCGGCCCGGATGGGCGAAAAAGATATTGATCAGGCGCTGGTTGAGCGCGTACAGCGAGGTGACAAAAAGGCATTTGATATCCTGGTGTTGAAATACCAGCTACGGATTATCAAGGTGCTGTCACGCTATATGCGGGATCAGTCCGAAGTGCAGGATGTCGCGCAGGAAGCGTTTATCAAAGCCTACCGCGCTCTGCCGAATTTTCGGGGTGATAGCGCCTTCTACACCTGGCTGTATCGTATTGCGATCAATACCGCCAAGAATTACCTGGTGGCGCAGGGACGGCGGCCACCCAAAGCAGACATTGATGCCGGTGATGCGGAACAGTATGACGGTGAATCCGCGCTCAAAGATTATGCCTCGCCGGAGCGGGAAGCCTTGCGCGACGAAATTCAGGCCGTGGTGTTTCAGGCTATCGACGATCTTCCCGAAGATCTGAAAACCGCCATTACACTGCGTGAACTGGAAGGCATGAGCTATGAAGATATCGCCCAGACGATGGACTGTCCAATCGGTACGGTTCGTTCACGGATATTCCGGGCGCGCGAAGCGGTTGACGAGAAACTGAAACCGTTATTATAGGCAATCAGGTTATTTACATTTCATCAAGGTATGCAGGCAATGAACGAAAAAGCAGAAGAACGACTCTCCGCCCTCATGGATGATGAGCTTGTTGATTGTGAACGGGATATAAACGGTCTGGAAGCAAATGAACAGCTAAAACAGCGCTGGATGCGTTATCACCTGATTCGAGATGTCGTCAGCGGGCATTTGCCTGATACCGTTGCGCCTGATTTTGATCTTGCCGCGCGCGTCAGCGCCGCACTTGAACATGAACCCACGATTCTGGCGCCACGTCGATTCCAGCCTCGACAGTTGATGAAACAGGCCGCCGGACTGGCGATTGCCGCAACCGTTAGCGCCATCGCCATTATCAGCATACAAACCCCGGATTTAGATCAGACTGGCGCGCCGCTGGCTGTTGCCGATAAAACAAATGAAAAAGTTATCGCCTTTAGCCCGACGGGACAGGCAGCGCAGCGTCCGGCGCTGGTGTCGCTTCCAGCCTCAAATTCAAACAGTAATTCTAATGTTCTTCTATCACAAGCCGAACCTGCCCATATTCATCGGCTCGTCAGGAATGCCACCAGCACATCAAAATTCAGTGGTTATCTGCTGAATCACAATGAATATTCGATCAGCGCAAACATGCAGGGCATGTTGCCTTATATGCGCATCGTCGGAAAAACCCAGAATCAGCCTGTTATTCTCCGGGTTGCTAATGAAAAATAGTGGGTTTCTTCGGGGCTTGTTGTGCGCTTGCCATAGATACAGCCACTATTCTTCTGAATCACTGATTATTTTTGTCAGCCTGCTATTGCCATCGACGCTGGTTCTGGCGGCGCAGGAACAAAATGAAGTGCAGGCCTGGCTGGAAAAAATGCATTCCGCCGTCCATCGTTTGAACTATGAAGGTATTTTTGTATACGGCCAGCATAACCAGTTAAGTTCCATGAAAATCATCCATGGCGTGGATGATAAAGGCGAGCGTGAACGTCTTATTTCCATGGATGGCAGTGGCCGCGAAGTGATTCGCGATAACGATAAAGTGACCTGTTATCTCCCCGATCGAAATTCCGTGGTAGTAGAAAAAAGCCGCCCACGCAGTAACTTCCCACCGCGCTTTCCAATCGACATAAAAACACTGGAGCAAAACTATAATTTGTCCCTTGATGGAAAAGGCAAGGTGGCGGGTTATATTTCCCAGAAAATCAACATTCTGCCGAAGGACAAGTTCCGTTATGGCTACCATCTCTGGGTGGAAGAAAAAACCGGACTGTTGTTAAAGACGCATCTGGTTATCGAGGACGATACCCCGATTGAACAGTTCATGTTTACCCAGTTACAATTTTATGATCGCATTCCGGCAGAACATCTGCAACCGGGAGTCGACAGCAGTCAATTTAACTGGCATGAATCAACGGTAAAGAAACAACCGTTACCGGCCAGAAAAACTACTAACTGGCAGGTAAAGCAACTACCTGCGGGGTTTAAATCCGATGTAAAACGTATGACAACCTTACCGGATAATCTTATGCCGGTAGAGCATTTGATTTTTACAGATGGTCTGGCGACGGTTTCAGTTTTTATTGAAGAAATGATGGATAGCGAAAACAATTTGCGCGGCGGCTCGCATATGGGCGCGGTGCATGTTTTTGGTTTGGCTCTGGATGATCATTATATTACAGTCATTGGCGAAGTCCCTTATATTACTGTAAAAATGATTGGCGAGTCCGTTACTCCGGCTGCATCTGTCCATGATTGAAGAGACCGCCGTCGTCGTAAAATGCGAAGGCGAGTTTGCCTGGGTTGAAGCGCAGCGAAAAAGCGCCTGTGGTCAATGTGGCGTTAATAAAGCCTGTGGGACGGGAACAATTTCCCGAATCTGGAGTCAGAAGCCTTCGAAAATGAAAGCTATCAATCAGGCTCAGGCGCAGGAAGGGGAAACCGTTTTAATTGGTTTACAGGAAAGCGCGCTGGTTCAGGGTTCCCTGATTGTTTACCTGCTGCCCATTGTCAGTCTTATTTTGTTTGCTATCTTTGGTGAGCAAATGGCGGGGCAGTGGCAATTTGCATCGACTGAAATCACAAGCATTATTTTTGGAATTATCGGTTTTTTGCTGGCCGCTGTATTGGTGAAAAAATTTTCCCGGCATATCCAGGCAGACACGCGTTTTCAGCCGGTTATACTCAAACGTCTGTCTATACTTGATCCTGATATATCCGGCCTCATACCGAAAGTAACTAATTGACAGTCATTAAATAAAACCCATGGTGATGCATATCTATGAAAGCTCCAGTTGTAATCTCGTTTAAATCATTTAATAAACTATATACTGCTATTTTAAGTCTTACTGCCTTAATGCTGATGTTAACAGTTCAGTCTATCAATGCGGTTGAATTACCGGATTTTACCGAACTTGTTGAACAGAACAGTGCAGCGGTAGTCAATATCAGCACTACCCAAAAAATCAAACGCTCACAGCGTATGCCGCATGGATTCACCATGCCGGACATACCTAAAGATTCACCTTTCGGCGATCTTTTTCGTCACTTCTTTGGTGAGGGAGGGAATGGTAATGGCGAAATGCCCGAAGAATTTAAAACCCAGTCACTGGGATCGGGTTTTATTATTGATGCTGATGGCTATGTGGTTACGAATTATCATGTGATTAAAGATGCCGATGAGATCATCGTCAAACTCAGTGATCGACGTGAATTAAAAGCGGAAGTGATTGGCGGCGATGAGCGCAGCGATATGGCGCTGTTAAAAATTGATGCGGGCGATCTACCGGTAGTTAAAATAGGCAAGTCGAGTAAACTTAAGGTTGGCGAATGGGCAATGGCGATTGGTTCGCCATTTGGGTTTGATCACTCGGTTTCAGTCGGCGTGATTAGCGCCATTGGTCGTAATCTTCCCAGCGAAAACTATGTGCCTTTTATTCAGACCGATGTGGCTATTAACCCCGGCAATTCAGGCGGCCCGTTATTTAACCTTGATGGCGAGGTCGTAGGCATTAACTCTCAGATTTACAGTCGCACCGGCGGATTTATGGGCCTGTCATTTGCGATTCCGATCGATGTGGCGATGGATGTTGTCGCCCAGCTCAAGGATAAGGGCAAGGTCGCGCGTGGCTGGTTGGGTATTCTGATTCAGGATGTCAATCGTGAGCTGGCCGAATCTTTCGATATGGATGAGCCGCTCGGCGCGGTGGTTCTGCAGATTGTGCCGGACAGCCCGGCGGAAAAAGCAGGCTTCAAGGTAGGGGATGTAGTGATTGAATTCAATGGCAAGAAAATCATCCGTTCTTCAGATTTACCACTGGCGGTGGGACAGGCGCCGATCGATGTAAAAGCGCGGGTTAAATTGATACGTGAGGGCAAGGAAAAAACGCTGTCCGTACTGATTGCCGAACTGCCGTCCGAAGAGGCGCTCGCAGAAAATGGGCCAATGCGAACGCATAAGGGCAAGGAAAGTCTTCTGGGACTGGTGGTCGAGGAACTGACAACTGAACAGCGTCAGCAGCGAGAACTGGGTGAACGCGGCATTGTTGTGCGCGAGGTGGAAAAAGGCCCGGCGCGGGAAGCCGGACTTCGTCCGGGCGATGTGATCCTGATGTTGGACAATCAGGATGTTAAGGATATCAAGGGATTTAAAAAGATCGTCAAAGGCCTGAAAAAAGGAAAATCTACGCCGGTGCTGGTTCAGCGTGGTAATTCTCCCGTCTTCCTGCCCCTGAAAATTCCAAAATAATAGAGATGGTGGAAACACTGCGGATCTACCTGCGCCACGGCTGTCATCTTTGTGATGACATGCTGATGGCGCTGGAGGCGCTGAAAACCAGCCAGCCATTCGAACTGGAGCGCATCGATATCGATGGCGACGAGGCGCTGGAACGCCGCTACGGCACACGGGTGCCGGTTCTATTGGGTGGCGAGGAAGAGATCTGTTATTACTTTCTTGATGAAGAAGCTCTGCAGGCGTATTTCAGTCGCAGCTAAAATATTGTAAAATGAACGGAATTATACCGTTAGGCACGGCTTTGGGTCACATATGTTCGCCTGACGGCGAACCTACAGGAGGCGCTCTTGCAGCGCCTTTTTTAATTTCATCACAACCAGCAGGGTAAGTAGTGGGCCAACTGTCACATATCAGAAATTTCTCGATCATTGCGCATATCGATCATGGCAAATCAACGCTTGCCGATCGGCTTATCCAGATGTGCGGCGGCCTGACTGAACGGGAAATGGAAGAACAGGTGCTGGACTCCATGGATCTGGAGCGGGAACGCGGCATCACCATCAAGGCGCAAAGCGTTACTCTCGACTACAAAGCCGCCGATGGCGAAACCTATCAGCTTAATTTCATCGACACGCCCGGCCATGTGGATTTTTCCTACGAAGTGTCGCGGTCACTGGCGGCCTGTGAGGGCGCGCTGCTGGTGGTGGATGCCTCGCAGGGGGTAGAGGCGCAGAGCGTGGCGAACTGCTATACCGCCATCGATCAGGGGCTGGAAGTCCTGCCGGTATTGAACAAGATTGATCTGCCCGCCGCCGAACCGGAGCGGGTCAAACAGGAGATTGAGGAAATCATCGGTCTCGACGCCTCCGACGCCCAGCTGGTCAGCGCCAAGACCGGCGAGGGCATGGCCGCCCTGCTGGAAGATCTGGTTAGCTTTATTCCGCCGCCGGAAGGCGATCCCGACGCGCCGCTGCAGGCGCTGATCATCGATTCCTGGTTTGATAATTACCTCGGCGTGGTGTCACTGGTGCGGGTAATGCAGGGCCGCTTGCGCAAAAAACAGAAAATTCGCATGATGTCCATCGGGCGTGACTATCTCGTCGATCACGTCGGCATCTATACGCCGAAACGGCATGATTTGCCCGAGTTGTGCGCCGGTGAAGTAGGTTACATGATCGCCGGGGTCAAAGAAGTCGATGGCGCGCCGGTTGGCGATACCATTACCGATGTCGCGCATCCCGCTGATAAACCGCTGGCCGGATTCAAACCGGTGCAGCCGCAGGTGTTCGCCGGGCTATTTCCGGTGGCGGGCGACGATTATGAAAATCTGCGTGAGGCGTTGTCCAAACTGCGCCTCAACGATGCCGCGCTGTTTTATGAACCCGAATCTTCACAGGCGCTGGGCTTCGGCTTCCGCTGCGGTTTCCTCGGCCTGTTGCATATGGAAATCGTGCAGGAACGACTGGAGCGCGAATACGATCTGGATTTGATCACCACCGCGCCAACGGTGGTGTTTGAAGTGGAAACCACCAAAGGCGAGATTATCCGCATCGATAACCCGGCTGATCTACCGCCGGTGAACCACATCAATGAAATCCGCGAGCCTATCGTGCTGGCCAATATTCTGGTGCCGCAGGATTATGTCGGTAACGTTATCACCCTGTGTATCGAAAAACGCGGGGTGCAGAAAAAAATGGAATACGTTGGTTCGCAGGTCGCCATTAGTTATGAAATGCCGATGAACGAGATCGTGCTGGATTTCTTCGACCGCCTGAAATCGGTCAGCCGGGGTTATGCCTCGCTGGACTATGAATTCAAACGGTTTCAAGCCGCCGATCTGGTGAAAATGGATATTCTTATCAATGGGGAGATCGTTGATGCGCTATCGGTTATTGTGCATCGGGATCAGGTGCAACATCGCGGCCATGAGCTAACCGGTAAAATGAAAGAGATCATTCCCCGGCAAATGTTTGATGTGGCGATACAGGCGGCGGTCGGCGCAAAAATTATGGCGCGCACCAACGTCAAAGCCCTGCGTAAAAATGTCACGGCCAAGTGTTATGGTGGCGACATCACGCGCAAGCGCAAATTACTGGAGAAACAGAAGGCCGGCAAGCGACGCATGAAGCAGGTCGGCAAGGTCGAAATACCGCAGGAAGCGTTTCTGGCGGTGCTTAATGTAGGGAAAGATAAATGAATGTAGATTTTTCACTGATTCTGGTCATCGCCGTTTTTGCTACCGGTGTTATCTGGCTGCTGGATAAATTTGTTATCAATCGCAGCAAGAGTCCAGACGATATCCAGGATGAGACTCAATCCGGCATCAGTTCAATCTGGACAATGCTGGCTGAATTCTCCCGCTTTCTTTTTCCGGTGGTGTTAATAGTCCTGATCCTGCGCGGCTTTATTGCCGAGCCTTTCCGTATCCCTTCCGGTTCTATGTTGCCCTCGCTTGAAGTCG
>WFVC01000177.1 GCA_015491815.1 Gammaproteobacteria bacterium
ATTTGTTTTGATGATAGTAACGAAGGCGGGCTTAAAGTCAGCTTTACACTGCCCCTATCAAGCCGCTCAGTAAATTCTGAATCTGTTTAAATAAGTGTTCCAAATTCCTGTCCAGTTAAGGCCGTTCGTCCTGAGCCTGTCGAAGGATGAATAACTTTAAACATTGGAATTTCAGGTTTTACGTTCATGGTTCGACAAGCTCACCACGAACGTAAAGCTTTATAGTGGACAGGAATTTGGAACATTTATTTAACGCCCCACATGTAAATGCACATCGGGCGGACAACATTGTTCATGGGGAACCACCCCATCCCGGGCTTCATACCAGCCGCGCGTGCGGTTAACCACCCCGACCGCGACCAGCATGATCGGAACTTCAATTAACACGCCAACGACGGTGGCCAGCGCCGCACCCGATTCAAATCCAAACAGCGCAATCGCGGTGGCCACGGCCAACTCAAAGAAATTGCTTGCGCCAATCAATGCCGAGGGTCCGGCGATACAGTGCGGCGTTTTAAACGCGCGATTGAGTAAATAGGCCAGTCCCGAATTGAAAAACACCTGAATCAGAATCGGCGCCGCCAGTAAAGCAATAATCAACGGCTGTTGAATAATCTGCTCACCCTGAAAGGCAAACAATAAAACCAGCGTCGCCAGAAGCGCAATCAGTGAAACCGGGTGCAAACGATCAAGCACGCGCTGCAGGCGCGCATAGCCATGCTCATGTTTCAGCAACCAGCCTCGCCACAGGTTTGCAATAATCAGTGGCACGACAATATACACCAGCACCGATAACAACAGGGTATCCCAGGGCACCGTGATCGCCGACAGTCCCAGCAATAAACCAACCAGTGGCGCAAAAGCAAAAATCATGATCACATCATTGAGCGCTACCTGTGACAGGGTAAAGTGTGGTTCGCCTTTGGTCAGATGACTCCAGACAAACACCATCGCCGTACAGGGCGCGGCCGCGAGAATAATCAGACCGGCCACATAGCTGTCAATTTGATCGGCAGGCAGAAAAGGACGGAATACCCCATCAATAAAAAACCAGGCTAAAGCCGCCATCGAGAAAGGCTTGACCGCCCAGTTCACAAACAGGGTCACACCCACACCGCGCCAGTGTTGCGTCACGCCCTTGAGCGCGCGCAGATCAATTTTCAGCAACATGGGAATAATCATTAGCCAGACCAGCAGGGCTACCGGTAAATTAACACTGGCGATTTCCAGCGCGCCCACCGCCTGAAAAGCGCGATTAAAAAAATGCCCCAGGGCAATGCCGATAATAATGCAGAGAAAAACCCAGAGCGTAAGATAACGCTCAAACAGACCCATCGCGGCCGGAGCTGATTTGTCCGGTTTTGTTTCAGATTGAACAGACATGGGCTTACTCCTTAATCGTATTCTGACAACGTTCAAGCAAGGCCTTCACCCGTTGCTTGATATCCTCACGGCTTGCCCGGAAGGTCTCCATAATTTCTTCTTCCGTGCCTTCGGCTTTAGCGGGATCGGGCAGCGGCCAGTGTTCTTTTTTCGTACCCGCCGGCAACACCGGACAATGTTCATCGGCATGCCCGCAAACCGTCACCACCAGATCCGCCTGTTCAAGCATGGCGTCTGTCACCCGGGTGGATTCCTGTCGGGAAATATCCAGCCCCGCCTCTTTCATCACCGCAATCGCGCGTGGGTTTTTGCCGTGACTTTCAATCCCGGCGGACTGGATTTCAAACAACGGCCGGCCAAACCACTTTGCCCAGCCCTCCGCCATTTGCGAACGACAGGCATTGCCGGTACATAGGAATAAAATATTAAAAGGCTTTTTCATGTGCAGCATCCTGAACCGGGACGGTTCGTCATTGTTTTAAGCTTCCTGCTGTCAGATACAAAGGGTTCGTTTCCATCAACGCCAACCAACGTGGTTTGCAGAATTTCATGCGCCCAGTCCGGCAAGTCCGGATTGATGCGGTAGTGCATCCAGGTAGCGTCACGACGCGCGACCAGCACCTCGGATTCCCGCAATACCGCAAGATGACGGGAGATCATGGGTTGTGACAGCTCCAGCGCATGCGTCAGCTCACACACACAAAGCTCACCTTCACGCTGCAACAGCATCACTGCGCGCAGCCGTATTTCATTGGCCAGAGTGAAAAAAAGCTGGTTGGCGTCAAAATTCATAGGGCGAATATACGATAATCCATATATATGATCAACCGCATATATGAGATCGGCTTTCGCTCCAGAGGAAACAGGTAGCAATAACAGGCGTTCAGCTGAAAAATATCCCGGCAGAAAACAAAACGGGCCTCGATAATGAGGCCCGTTTTTCATTTTTGGCGGAGAAGGAGGGATTCGAACCCTCGGATCGTTCGCACGATCACCTGATTTCGAGTCAGGCCCATTCGGCCTCTCTGGCACCTCTCCGGTGTGCGCATTATAAATCCTCTGCGCGGAATATACAGATCCTTTTTCTGTTTTTCAGATTCGTTATCCCACATTTTCCGCAATCTCAACGACTTAGCCGGAAAAGTTAAACCGACGCCAAATGCTGCGCTAACACATAATGAAATGTAATTCAAGTTACTACGACACAAGTTATAGATAATCGTGAATATTAGTATGGTATAATTCGTTTTCCAGATAAGCGGGATGTTCGAATTAAATCTGTCAGTGAGCAGTTAGGCGCACTGGCAAAAGGTAGTGGTTAAGGTTGTTTTCATGCGCACACGGTTCATCGCAATAACAGGCAGTATTCTATTGCTGGCATTCATTCTGAATGCCTGTGCGCCGCAGCGCAACCTGCTGCAGCAGGTTCAGGACAGCGGCACCCTGCGCGTGGTCACCCGCAATGCGCCCACTACCTATTTTAATGGCCCGCATGGCGATAGCGGTCTCGAATATGATTTGATCACCGCCTTTGCCGACTATCTCGGTGTAAAAGCCGAGATCCACAGCGAAGACAATCTGGATACTATTCTCAACCAGCTCGAAACCGGACAGGCGCATATCGCCGCTGCCGGGCTGACGATTACCGAACAACGCAAGAAACGGGTGCGTTTCACGCCGCCCTACCAGCAAATAACTCAACAACTCATTTACCGTAGCGGCGCATCCCGTCCGCGCAGCATTAAGGATTTGCTTGATGGTGATCTCGAAGTCATCGCCAATAGCAGCCATTCTGAACGCTTGCGCGCCTTAAAAGAAGAAGTGCCGGCTTTGAGGTGGCGGGAAAATCCGAATATCAAGAGCACAGAGCTGCTTACTCTGGTTGCCGAACAGTTAATTGATTTTACCATTGCCGACTCGAACGAAGCCGCTCTGCATCGCCGCTTCCATCCTGAGCTGCGCGTCGCCTTTGATATTTCGGAAGCGCAGGGACTGGCATGGGCATTACGCATCAGTAAGGATGACAGTCTTTATCAGGAAGCCCTGAAGTTTTTTGACAGCCTGCAACAGTCCGGCAAACTGGAACAGATGCTTAGCCAGTATTATGGCCATGTGCGTAAATACAATTATGCCGGCACGCCAACCTATCTGCGTCACATTAAACAGCGCATGAGCCGCTATCAGCCGTTATTTGAACAGGCCGCGCAGAACAATGATCTGGACTGGCGTCTACTGGCGGCCGTCGCTTACCAGGAATCCAACTGGAACCCGCGCGCGGTTTCTCCTACCGGTGTGCGCGGCATAATGATGCTCACCCGCACCACCGCCAAACAACTCGGGGTCAGCAAGCGCACCGATCCTGCGCAGAGTATTGACGGCGGCGCCCGTTACCTTAAAAGTTTGTATCAGCGCTTCCCTGAAGTGGCTGAACCGGATCGCACCTGGTTAACGCTGGCCGCCTATAACGTCGGCTTCGGTCATGTAAAAGATGCGCGGGCAATTACCGTACAACGGGGTGGCGACGCCAACAAGTGGGCCGATGTAAAAGAAAGTCTGCCGCTGCTCAGACAACGCAAGTGGTACAAGCAAACCCGTTATGGCTATGCTCGTGGCCATGAGCCCGTGCGCTACGTTGAAAATATCCGCAGTTACTATGACATCCTGCGCTGGCGTACGGCTGAACGTGAAACCCCACTCCGCAACAAACTGGTGGCCTTTTCTTCACCGGCCTTATAAATTTAAGCGCCATTATTTTTTTCGCCGCGCGCGGAAAAAATCCCTCAATAACTGTCCACATTCATCCGCCAGCACGCCTTCGCATATTTGCACGCCATGATTGTGCTGATCGCTGTTTAGAATATTAAACACACTGCCCGCCGCCCCGGTTTTCGGATCGCGCGCACCAAACACCACACGCTGCACCCGCGCATGAATAATCGCCCCGGCGCACATCACACAGGGTTCAAGAGTCACATACAGCGTGGTGTCCGGCAGGCGATAATTCGAAACAGAATCGGCGGCCGCGCGGAGTGCGCGAATTTCAGCATGGGCGCTGGGATCGTGGGTGCTGATGGGCGCATTCCAGCCCTCGCCAATGATCCGATCATCCCGCACCAGTAATGCGCCAACCGGAACTTCATCCGCAAGCTCGGCGCGACGCGCAAGCGCCAGCGCATGTTGCATGTAAAACAAATCACGGGCGGCGCGTGATGAATGTTGGGGATCGGAATTCAAGGTATAAATACTAACTAATATAATTTGCGGACAGTATGTCACACAAAGAAGAAAGCAACGACTGAAAAAATAATGGGGTGAGGCATCGGAGTCAAATTTTATTTGACTCCGATGCCTGAATTTAATCGCTACGTCCCCTTTATCTGCTCCCTTTATCTGCTTTAGTTAACGAACAGTAAAACTGTTATCTTATCTATCAGGATACTGCGTCAATGCGTTTTTTCACTGCATTGAAATACCTGATCATATTATCTTCAACTTTTCGTGCAAGCTGATCCTTGCAGCTTCTTTGCAGAAACTTGTGAGTCCCACTAATCAGTTCATCACGATAGATCTTACCTTTTGATTTGAAAAATTTATCAGCCATTCTTTGCACAACACTATCAGGATCACTCTCATATATCACTTCAAAAACATGATTGAATCGTATATCAAATTTATATCTCCGTCTCGACTCGCCTGTGTCAACAACAATGTCATTTCGCGTTTCAACCCATGTAGTAGTTACAGTACGCTCAATATTTATCTTGCTGCAATGTAACCTGTAATTCTGATAATTCATCAGATAATATGCCATTAAAGGGTAGATTAAACTGGATTCTTTCAGTTTGGCTATTTCAATATCAATCTGGGTGCGCCCGGTTCCCCGCATACCCTGCTCCCCAAAGAAAAGTTTCTCCAGAGCGCCGGCAATAGGCTGAAAAGCATACATAGCGCGGACTACGGGATATATAGAGTCTCGATCAATTTTTCGCAGTTGCTCATGGTCATAGGTATATAAGGCATTGAGATAGGCGTTAAAATTACCCTCGCCGAAAGGCGCCACCTTACGCCGCTGATTTTCCAGAAGCGCAACAATCTTTTTGCCGCTGGACAGGCGTTGATCTATCGGTAAGAAATAATCAGATTCTTTCTCTGCAAGTATACTTGCATGTCGCCAGCCGCGAACGATCCTTGCCAATGCGGAATAATTACTGGCAAGCAATCGATTGCGAACTTCGAGCCGTTCCTTTTTAAATTCTGCAAATCCAGCTGCGCCAAGCACCGGCTTTAGCCGCTGGTTGAATGACACTTCATATTTTGCGCTGGCTTTCACCGCTTCAATGCCATTACCGAATGCTGCGACCTGTTTTTTAAACGCGCGTTTTTCCGCCGTCAGAATTTCACTGGCAAGAGCGACGCGACGTTCAGCAAGTACTCTATCAACTCCCTGAGCCTGGTTGATAGCAAGGGTTGCCGCCAGCGTGGCGTAACGCTCACGCCAGGAATCAATATTATGCACGCCTTCAATGCCGGATAATTTTTTACCATAGTTACGAGCTGAAGCCAGGGCGGCCTTGTTAATACGGTCAGTCGCAAGATCAACCAACGCCTGTATATCCGTTAACTCGATCTCTGGAAAACGTTTTAGACTGCGCGCTCCGAAATTCGACAGAGCCTCGAGATTTTCCAACGTACCCGGTAATGCCGCCAACTCCTGATCCAGTTCTCTTTGCAAAACCGGGATGATCATTTTCTTCAGCTCGGCAATCACAAAACGGGAAAATTCATCTCTTTGATCCGGTAAGAGGCGTTGCAAATAGAATGCCTGCTTCCGGGTAAATACTCTCGCCAGCTCGGGATTTCCTTTATGCTCCGACATGTATTTCAAGTGCGTACGGGCCAGTCCGTACCAGGCGTCTGAGATGGCAAAGCCCAGCGCAGAGACAGCCTTGTCCACATCGCTGATCGAGGAATTACGGGGAAAGGTCGCCATGGCAAGGCGCCAGTTTGACTTGCCGATCTCCCTCGCGCGCACCCTGCGTTGGTACTCACGCTGGCAGGAACCCTGCAACTGGATCTCGTAACTCATCCGCTCCACTGGCTCCAACTCCGTAAAGGATTTTCCAAAATGCCGGGCAAAAATGGCATCCGAGTAAAGCATACGCTGCAGATGGTAATTCATATAAGGCCTGGCCATTTTAGGGAAGCGGGCAGTCTCATCCAGCCACGCCGTCAGGACGGGATCACAGCCGGTTCGCTCCCTGTCCTTTGTTCTTTCCCGGCGCAGACGAATAGTGTCCATGATTCCCAATTTTCCGGCGGTGCCGGCCAGTTGCGCCACATCGCCCCATTCAGCAGGCAGCTTGTCACCACGTCGCGCAACCCAGGGTGAACAATTGTGACCAAACGGAGATGTGTCATACATAACCAGCGCACTTGCATCCGGCAGAATCTGCCCCTGCAGATTCGCCATGCGCCGGTGCAAACTTGAGGCAGGCTGATTTCTCGCTGTTCTGAGTGCGAGGCGGATACTGCTGCTTACCGGATCATAACTGCCGTTTACGCTGGACACGGTTGGCGGCGGGGTCTGTCCTTTTGGCAACGGCCGATGACTAACGGCTGTCCATTGCATAATAGTTCCGCTAAGTATGCCTTTTTCTGTGGCCTGCAGTTCCATTTTGAAATGAACAAGCCCGGACTGACAGGCAAGCAGGCCATGGTACTGACCAGACAGGGAAGGACTCGGCACACCAAAATGGGAAATATTATTCTGCGTGCGAAATTGTGTGTCGGGAATCGATGTGTGAACGGATTGTAGTTTGGGGCCTGTCACACAGCTGACGCTGAAAACAGCCAGAAAAAGAGGCGCGATAAGGCGGCGGACAGGGAAATGCAAAAACATGGATGATCCTCCTTGATTCTTATTTTTCAGACCTGCCGACGCAGAGACTGATTCTTTAATGAGGAAAAAAGAATAACTATCATTTTGACTCAAGTCCAGTAGTCATTGCTCGCTACTGAGTTGCTACAATATCATTCAAACCCAAATCCGGCAGGAAAAATTGTTGAACCGAATTTGACCTGACAGTCACGTCCAGCAAGCGGAAACTGTCAGAACAAATCTGAACCACTACATATATTTACGCTCATTCCGGGATGGTCATGCCACGTTGTACAGCAGGTCGCCGCCCCATCACCTTCATCCACCGCTGAAGATTCTCAAAACTTTGCATCTGAGGATGTTCCATTGAAGCCGCCCATGGGTAAGCTGAAATATCAGCGATACTGATTTCATTGCCTGCCAGGTACTGGGTCTCAGTCAGGCGCGCATCCATCAAACGGTAAAATACCATTGCCCGTTCACGCAAGAGCTCCACGCCTTCTTTCATCGAATCGCCAATTCTCAGGGACAACAAAAACGCATTGAAACGTGTTGAAGATATGTCAGTTGCATCCAATGCAAGCCATTCCCACATGCGCGCCCGATCCAATGATGGTTTACAGATCAGCCTGCCGGTCTTTTCCGCCAAATAGATCAAGATAGCGGCAGTCTGAGTGAGGATCAATACACCACTATCATCCACATCGGTATCCATAATAGTGGGTATCTGTCCGGCAGGGTTAATTTTCAAATAGTCGGGGTAACGGTGTTCACCCTTATCAAGAGAGATTTTTCGCACCTGATAAGAAAGGCCGACTTCCTCAAGCATAATGCTCACACGCCTGCCGTTAGGTGTTGCATCCGTATAGAGTGTAATCATCTCAACACCTGCCTGTATCAGCTTTATCAGAACCAACGTTTATATCTGATTTGCCAAATATCTTTTCCGACAATCGCCATGCCACAAGCAGGTTAAGCATCACAAATACCGGCACGATGAATGTCGGCGCCAACGCCATCGGGAAAACGAACAATTCCGTAAACAAGGGTTCCTGCATGTAGATATGCATAAGACCGAACGCCGGCGCAAGTATGACCATTGCACCGATAAAATGCCAAAGCATCAGGCTCCATTCAGAAATCTGGCGCCGCCTGAGAACAAAAACCGTTAACCATACTGCGGATAGTCCAAACAGCAGATCCGGAATTCCCACATACCAGGCGAATTTTTCTGGAAACAAACCATCGGACGCTTTGATGATTGAACCCAGAGCCAATATGCGTAACTGATGTATACCCACCAGCCATTGTATCGATGTATTATCAACAAGTATTCTGAGTCCTTGCCGCAAAGCCGGCGCTATCATGACAAGTGTTACTGCAATAACGATAGGCACAAAGGGCAACCAATAGCCCGGCGCCAGCGCCAGTAACGCTGGTGAGACATAAACGCCACGACTCGACAAATAGCCACTGACCCCACCCCAGAAAAGCAACACGACAACAAGTCCAACCAGCCCGTTAGCTTGCGACCTGCTCAACCAACCCTTACGACGGAGCCGCCATATCAAAAACTGAAAAAAGCCAAATACAATAGCGATTAGAAAAGGAATACTTGAAAAATGCATAATTTTCTCCTGCGGATTACGTGTCAGCCTTACAGGCCATACCTGAGGCTGATATAAAACCGATCATTGTTATCAAACTGTCCAAACAGGCCTGCACGCTTGCCATAAAAAATATCCAGTCCCGCCCGCACTTCCAGATTATCTTCCAGTTCATAGCTGAGGCTGGGGCGTAACAGGCCGTCGTTGTCATGAGTATTGGCAATCCATAGCAGTTCGGCCTGCAATGTGTCATTCCAGAAATATCGTCTTGTCAGCAAGGAAAGGCTGTTATCCCGCTCGGGTCGTGTAAATCCTTGCCGGTAATCAGATAACCAGCTTTCAAACCATTGCACGCTGATGAACATATCTTCAACGCCAGACCAGTCCAGCCCGATCACGACACTCAACTCCGGACTGCTTGCAACGCCATCCTGTGCTTGTGAGGCATTACTCAGGAAATAGCGTCCAGAGAAATAACCCAGTTCGCCTCTAATGACCCAATCCCCAATGGCGTGACTGAAGGTTCCCCCTAGAACATGCATGCGGTGATAACGCGGGGTGATTTCCACCAAGGGCGTTGCGCCGGATATAAAACGCTGATGCAGTGCGGGTCGGTTATCGTATTGGTAGAGATAGTTAATGGAGACATCCCAACCCGAGACGAAACCACTCAAACGCATACCGGCATCGGAGTCTGCAAATAAACGATCCGGCTTCTCCGATGATCTGATCAGAGCACTTACACCCGGTGGCGGCTGCGGAGCCAGGCGCGGTGAAGAAAATGCATAGGTCGCGTTTTGTTTGGGCAGCGCATGATAGGTCTGGTCGGGTATCCACAGTAATTGCAAGGTCCAGTCACCTCCCAACCAGTCATCAATGGATCGTTCGGCATTGAATGTCCAGAGCGGGATGCGTGATTGCTCAAAGTCCTCCAGAATGAACTCACGAAAAGACTGGGGGTTCACCACATCAAGCACCTTCAGACCGTCCGCCTTTCCCCACACCACCTGTTGCTTGCCGATGGTCAGGTACCAGTCATCCAGTGGCCGCTCGTAATACAATTCACGTAAATCGAGCTCACCTGTCTCGCCAATCGTCTGTGGCCGGGTGGCCGGCGCAAAGCTGTCATTTTCGATATTCCCGGGTCTTGTCCCTGATTCAGTCTGTACGCGCAAACGCAATCTTCCAGTCAGTCTTCCACCATCATTGAAGCGCCAACGGGCTTCCGGTCGCCAGCCCAGTTCAAAAAGCTGGCTACGGCCATCATCGATCCCGGCGGCCCAACGAGCCGAGAAAATTTGATCAACATCCGGAGCACCGGCGTAAACCGCTAATGAATACGCCAGTGTACTTATCCATGCCGCGCCCCCCCTTTTTGCAATCTTGCTACAAACCACGGCGCAGGGCATTTTGAGTAAACAGATCATCGCTGACACCATGCTCATAATCCACATCACGAAACAGGAACAGCGTTCGGTGACCGGACTTGTGGTTTTCCACTTCGATGCGGTGCTGGGTCCAGATGCCCTGCACCTTGCGGATATCACGGAAGTACGATGTTTTCAGCGGCTTGCCCTTGATGTCCCAGAAACGACTGCGCCGCACCATCCATATCTCACTGTCCACGCACTGCTCGACTCGACCATAGCCCAGTTCCCTTGCGGTATCCTCATCCACCGGAATGGATTCGAGCAAATAGCAATGATGACCATCCACTTCATCCTCACCAGTCGTCTTGCGGCGGTAATCGTTCATGCTGACCCGGGTTTCCAGCTTGATGTCTTCATAGGTGAGATCGGTGCCGAGAAAGTAATCCCCCCGATCGGAGGCGGAAATACGCCGCACCTTACGCATCGCCGGCAAATACAGCCATTGATCATCATCCTTGTCGGCTTGCGGATAATCCCAGGTGAGGAAGGCTGTATTCCGCACATTGGCGGGCTTGAGATAGAAGATAACCGTTCGCTTCTCCTTGCCGTAATATTTTCTGAATGCCCGCGTCTCCCGTGTTCGGGTCTTGCCGCGCCGGTCAGTCAGACGCATGGTCAAAGAGCGCGCTACCGCCACGCCTTCGTCGCGGGCATTGATGCGCCGGGCGATCTCATCTGCATCCGGTAGCGGCGTCGACCATACCGCTTCGCATATCAACATCAACAAAACGCCCATTCCAAATAGCTGTTGTATTTTCATGCCTTGCTCTCCTTACCTGCCGGATCCAGTGATGCCGCCTGAACCGTGTCACCCACCTGTCTGCTCAACCCCATAAACCGTGGTCGAAACACCTTCACGATAGCCGGCAACAGCGTCAAACTTGTGAAAAAGCTCACCGTCACCGCCAAAGCAACGATGCTGCCGAATTCCTGCAGCACCACCACCTTACTGGTGGCCAGCACGCCAAAGCCCAGCGCCAGCGCCAAAAAGTTGAACAACAGGGCGCGTCCGGTGGACGGAAACAAAGCAGCAATAGATTCATCCAGAGTTCGGTGTTTGTCACTCAGCAGAACCTCCAGCCGCTCAATGGTGTGCACGGCGAAATCCACCCCCAGGCCGATGGCGATAGCAGCGAACATGGATGTGCTGATCGACAACCAGATGCCGGAAAAGGCCATCACCGCATACACCAGCAGCACGGTCAGAGTAACCGGCGCGACAGTGATGAATCCGCCCACTATCGAACGAAAAGCCAGCGCCGCCATCAACCAGACCATCAGCAGGGCAAGGCCGACACTGCCCCAGTTGGTCTCACCAAGCCGCTTAATCCAGTGATAGTCGACATTAACCCGGCCGGACAACGTAGCCTGAATGCCCGATGCATTGAATGACTGGTCGATGTATTGCTGCGCCGCCTCGACCACGGCTTTCTCGTCTGAGTATTTGCCTGAATCCATGCTGATCCGCACATTGGCGAGCCGGTAGTCGTAATCCACTTCCTCCTGAAAGTCATCCGGCTCGCCACTTGCCGAGTAGAGCAGAAAATACTGGGCGACCAGTTCCTTGTTGTCCGGCAGTACATAAGCATCTGAACGGCCTTCATTGAGTGAGCGGTTCATCTGCTTCAGATAGTCCACTAACGAAGTGCTGCCGCCCACATGGGGCAGCGTTTCCAGGTAATCCTGCATGGCTTCAATACGCTTGAGATTCTCCGGTTTGAAAAGATCTTCCCTCTCCGCTGTTTCGATCATAATGTCGAGGTAATGCACGCCATCGAACAAGCGGTTAATGGCGCTGTCAGCCCGCACGATGGATTCATCTTTCTGGAAAACTCGGATGCGTGATTCGTTGAGCTCGAGATGTAAAGCGCCATAAACACCCACTCCTCCAACCACAGCGGCCATCCCCAGCACCACAGCAGGTCGCCGCAGGACAGCATGACCAAAGACGGTCATCGCACGAGCGAAGACATCCCTGCGATAGGCGCCTGCCTTGACGGCGGGACGGTAGGCGGGGCTGGGTTTTGGCCGGAGCAGACTGAGCCACGCAGGCAACACCGTCACCGAATACAACCAGGCCGCCGCCACGCCAATCATGGCGAACAGACCGAAGTACTTCATCGGCGGCATTACGGAAGCCAGATACAGCCCCAGAAAACCCGCCATGGTTGTCAGCGTGGTCATGGTGATGGGTCGCCACATATGCATCATGGTGCGCACCACGATCTCGCGTGGGCTGTCCCCGGGATGACGGGCCTGTTCCTCGTAGTACTGGCTGAAAATATGAAAAGAATCCGCCACGGCAATGCCGATAAGAACCGGCAACAGACCATTGGTAATAACGAAAAAACGCACACCGAAGGCAGCCATCAGACCGATAGCCGCAGCCACCGTGGCCACGACAATAAAATTGGGCAACAGCACCCCGCGCAGAGTGCGAAAAGCGATAAACAGAATGGCGCTGATAATAATGGCCGCCAGTGGATTCAGGCGCTGGGCATCCGCATCGATATAGCTGCCCAGATAACCACTGACCGCACCTTCTCCAGCAACATGGATTTCTTCCCCATCCATCAGTGGGGCGCGATCAGCCAGCGCCAGCAGATCCCGGTAGAGCGCCTGCGCACGCGTCTGGTCAGCCACCTCGGCCACGATCAATGTCCCCTCGCCTCCGGTAGCCGCCAGACTGCCCACATACAGGGGAAAATTCATTACCGCCTTGCGTATCTTGTTGGCTTCGGCCTGAGTCGAGGGTGGCGTTTCCCAGAAAGGCTCGACCAGCATGCCTTCGTCATAACCGGTGATGTTGTTCTCGGTCGCCAGACTGGTGACCCGGTCAGGATCGACGTTGTCGAGTCTGGCGATTTCTTTTGTCAACCAATCGACCAGCTTCAGGGTGTGAGGGTTGAATACCCCAAGCGGCCCTTCATTGACCACGGCCACCACCATGGGATCAGTCAGACCAAAAATCGCCTTGACCTTATCGCGATCAATCAGAGCCGCTTCATCATCCGGTAGAAAGGCGTCGGAGCGAGTATCCTTAACAAGTGTCGGCACAAAAACTGCGCAAACCAGGATTATCGTCAGCCCAACAGTTATCACTGTTTTTGGATAAGCGGTAATTTTCCAGAACAGTCGCCATGCGACCGCCGATCGTTGTTTTTCTGACATACGCCCCCCACAAACCCGGATTATCGATCCGGCTAAATTAAATAAAATACAAACCAACCAGTCTGTTTGCAGGAATACTAGATCAGACCAACCAGTTTGTCTATAATTTTATTCAGGCGTTGGCTGGCCCCTATGGCGTCAAGGCGCAAACAACATGACCCGCAAAAATCCAAAACAAACACGACAGCGCCTGCTGCAAACGGCTTTTCAGGAAATGCATGCTCACGGCTTTCAGGGAATGCGCGTCGACGAGATATTGCGGCAATCCGGCTTACAGAAAGGCGCCTTCTACCATCATTTCGGCAGCAAGACGGAGCTGGGTTATGCGATTCTGGAAGAACAGATCAAACCGCTCATAGAAGAAGTGTGGCTAGCCCCACTGGCGGATATCAACAACCCGGTTCAGGATCTGCCACGGTTTCTGGATTCACTGGGTGAACGCATCACACCCGCTATGCGTGAGCACGGCTGCCCACTAAACAACCTGGCTCAGGAGATGGCGCGCCTTGATGACGGCTTTCAGAAACGAATCGCCAGCCTGTTTACTGAATGGGTAACCGCCTTCCAGACAGTGCTGGAAAAAGGCCAGCAGCATGGCTACATTCGCAAAAATGTCGACTGCCACCAGGTCGCACGCTTTCTGGTTGCCGTACTTGAAGGCTGCATTGGCCTGTTCAAGGTGGAACACTCAGCTGAACAGTGGCAAGCCTGCCGAACACAGCTTGCGGTCTATATGACGAGCCTTGAACCAAACAGCACTCAGTAAT
>WFVC01000178.1 GCA_015491815.1 Gammaproteobacteria bacterium
CCCGGCGTTACCGCCGCCAATTTCCCAACCCTGGCCATCAATCTGTACAACGATGTCACCGGCCTGCCCCTGCCACCCCAGTTGCACAATAAACGGGTATTGCCGCCTTATAAAATCTTTAATATCGATGGCGTCAATGTCGCCGTGATTGGCATTACCGCCGCCATCGTGCCGCAGCAGCCCGACGTCATGAACATTGGCCTGCGCTTCACCCAGGGGACGGAAGAGCTGCCGGGGATTATTCAGGAAGTGCGAAACCTCGGCGCCAGCGTGATTGTGGTGCAATCTGAACTGGGCCTGCCACAGAATATTGAAATCGGTCGCCGCATCAAAGGCATCGATGTCATTTTCTCTGCGCACACGCACGAAACAACCGTCAATGCGCTGGTCGCCAGCAAAAAGCGGATCAAAACCCGCGCTTCAGGACGCCTGCACCATCTTCGGAAAAATGAAACGGTCGTGGTCGAAACCAATGAGGATCTCTACCTTGGCCGCCTCGATCTGATCATCGAAGGCGGAGAAGTCGAGAAGTTCATCTGGGAAGCCATTCCGGTTGATGATGAGGTTGCCGAAGATCCGGCGACCAAAGCATTGGTGGATGCGGCGGAAGCGCCCTTTATTGGCGACACACTGGTGCGTCACACCTTTATGCCCGGCGGCTACTGCCCAGCCAATGACTGTGGCGATATTACCACGCGCGGCGTACAGTTGACCGAAAGTCTGGATACCGTCGTCGGTTATACTGAAGTCATGCTGCATCGCGACAATGTGCTCGAAGATGAAATCAATAACTTCATCGCCGACGCCATGTTCAATGTCAGCAATACCGTGGTTCCCGGTGGCGTGGATCTGTCCATGACCAACGGCTTCCGTTTTGGCAACGCGATCCTCTCCGCCAATGAAGTCGGCCCGGATCAAACATTCAGCGATGGTCGTCAGGCGGGAGAAATCACCCTGCGCGACTTGTTCGCCCTGTTCCCGATCTCACCGGGCGTGGCGGTGGCGGACTTTTCCGGCGCGCGCATTCAGAGCGATCTGGAAGTTGTGCTTTCTGCGGTATTCAATCGCAACCCCTTCCTGCAACGCGGTGGCTGGTATGTCGGTCTGGCGAATATGACTCAGCAGATTGATCTCGATAACCGTCCCTTCAGCAGCTCCGGCGGTCGTATCGTCAACACCACCATTGGTGGAATGAAACTGGACACCAGCAAACGTTATCGCTTTGCCTCCTGCTTCCCGCATGGTGAAGCTATTGATCGCGTCTGCCGCACCAGTGGCGGAACCAATCACCTGTTCTTCGAACTGGCCGATGCCGATAACTATGCCAGCGATATCAGTCTGGTTCCCCCTGTTAATAGCGAAGCTATTATTACCGGACCTCGGGTAAAACAGATTTTACCGGATCGTTTTGTCCATCCTGTACATATGCTGCGCCGTTATCTGGACAGCCTGCCTGACAACACTGTTACCGCCGCCGATGTGGTCACCGGTCGCATTCAGACAGTTGATTCGACTATCGCAGGCAATCCGGCTGTTCCCGCTCCGGTCTCCGA
Organism: Gammaproteobacteria bacterium; assembly: GCA_015491815.1. Lineage (GTDB taxonomy): Bacteria > Pseudomonadota > Gammaproteobacteria > UBA6429 > Thiohalophilaceae > JAADGZ01. The sequence goes on from WFVC01000178.1 coordinate 1,554, forward strand.
AGTCGATCCCAGCTTTATCCAGCCGATACAGGGCGCCGGCCCACTGTTTTTCTCAGGTAGAATTGGAAATTAATTTCTCACTGATTTAAACAGCAAAAAACAAGGAAAAGGGGACGTAGCGATTATTTTTCAGACTCAACCATGGCAGTTATCGGATTAAGTTCGATGTCACATGCAGGTGAGCAAAAAATAATCGCTACGTCCCCTTTTCTTTCACTTACGAGAACGTCGAGCAATTCCCGCCAGACCTATCATGGCAGAGCCAAACAACCAGACAGCGGAGGGCAATGGAACGGCGGAAATACGACGATCCAGTTGCGCATAAATCCCCATATTCAGGACGGCACCTTCAGCCAGATCAAAAGTCGTTGCAAAACTATCGCCACTATCGGCGGAAAAACCCAGCATGGCCAGCTCGTAATCAACCCCTTCAGCATTAAAGAACAGGTTTTCCGGCATGTTTACGACCTGCATGCTGTCATTACTGGAAGCCGTATTGTCAGCATTATTAACCTGCAGACCATAACGGAAATCAGCCTGCCAGCTATCGGTAACATCAACAGTCAATACAAGATCAACATTGACCATCTCACCCACCAGTACGGTCTCAAGGTTTGTATAGGTAAACGATCCCAGATTAATCAGCAAGGGCGAATCTGAAGGCAGCATCACATCGCCATTACCGCCATCAAACTGAAAACGGCTGCTGGCCAGGGTATCCAGATTCACGCCCCAGCCAAACTCCGCACGATCAACCGGATCATTATTGAAAAGGTAACTAAGCGAATAGGGATCAGAAAATCCCGCATTCTCAAACGAACCCGTAACGCTATACGGCGTAGCCTGCAACTGACTCATATTACCGAGCAATAGCAGCGCACTCATCCCTGCATATTTAACAAACTTCATTTCCAACTCCTGCACATTATTTACAAGCATTTTTGTAAAGCAAATCATGCAGGTTGGCTAGAATGTACTCAATATGAAATTAGGCATAAGTAAAAACCAGCAGCCAAAATAGACCGAATCTATATTCGGTCAAGCTATTGTTTTTTATGGGGTTAATGTTTTATGCGGGTATAAGTTTTTAACTCATACAAGACGGGAGCAAAGATGGTTACTCAAGTCGCTGTAGAAGCTCAGATTCAGACAATATTTCTATACCTAGTTGTTCCGCTTTTACCGCCTTGGAACCGGGATTTTCCCCGACAACAACATAGTCGGTTTTCTTCGAAACACTGCCGCTGACTTTTGCGCCTAAGGCCTGCAGGGCGGCTTTGGCATCATTGCGACTCATCTGCGTTAATGTTCCAGTCAGGACAAAGGTTTTACCCTTAAGCGGCAAGGCGTCTTCAGATTTAATTTCCACCTCCGGCCAGTGCAAACCGGCAGCGAGCAACTTGTCAATCACTTCACGATTATGGGGTTGAGCAAAAAAAGTAACAATACTATGCGCGACAATGGGGCCCACATCGGGCGCGGCCTGCAGGCTTTCTTCATCCGCCGTCATAAGTTGTTCCAGTGTTGCAAAGTGCTGCGCCAATGTTTGCGCCGTCGTTTCTCCAACATTATGAATGCCCAGCGCATAGATGAATCGCGCTAACGTGGTCTGTTTGCTTTTTTCCAGCGCGGCTAAAATATTCTGCGCGGATTTTTCCGCCATGCGTTCCATCCCGCTTAACTGCGCCTCATTCAGCGCATACAGATCCGCCGGATCATGCACCAGCCCGGCATCGACTAACTGTTCCACCAGCTTCTCGCCCAGACCTTCTATATCCAGCGCTCGACGTGATGCAAAGTGTTTGATCATTTCCTTACGCTGGGCCTCACAATACAGACCGCCGGTGCAGAAAGTTTTCGCCTCGCCTTCGATGCGTTCAGTGGCCGAACCACACACGGGACAGTGCGTCGGCATTTTAAATTTTCTCGGTCGTCCTTGACGCCGCGACCTCACCACACTGACGATTTGCGGAATCACATCGCCGGCGCGACGCACGATCACGGTATCGCCCACACGCACATCCAGCCTGTCGATCTCATCCTGATTATGCAGGGTGGCGTTACTAACCGTCACGCCCCCCACAAATACAGGCTGCAGACGCGCCACCGGCGTTAGCGCACCGGTGCGTCCGACCTGCACATCAATGGCTTCAACCACCGTCATTTCCTCCTGCGCCGGAAACTTACGGGCAATCGCCCAGCGCGGCGCGCGCGCCACAAACCCCAGTCGCTCCTGCTGTGCAATACTGTCAACCTTGAAAACCACGCCATCGATTTCATAAGGCAAGCTGTCACGCTTTTCCTGAATTTTCTGGTAGTAATCAAGGCAACCCTGCACGCCTTTCACCACTTTTGATTCCGGATTGATGCGCAAACCCCAGCCCTGCAACTGTTTGATGATCGCGCTATGCCTGTCTTCCAGTCTCCCGCCAAGCACTTCGCCAACGCCATAACTGAAAAAGGAAAGCGGACGCGCAGCGGTAATGCGGGGGTCAAGCTGACGCAGGGAACCGGCCGCGGCATTACGCGGATTAACGAATTCCTTCTCGCCCTGTTCACGCCGCTGCCGGTTTAATTTTTCAAACCCGGCCTTGTTCATAATAATTTCGCCGCGCACTTCCAGCACCTGCGGATAATCATCACCGACAAGACGCAGGGGGATGGTGTCAATCGTACGAACATTCAAGGTGACATCTTCACCGGTCGTTCCATCGCCCCGTGTTCCCGCCTGAACCAGAACACCGTTTTCATAACGCAGGCTAATCGCCAGTCCATCCAGCTTTGGCTCCACCGCATAGTCAATCACCTCGACATCAAGGCGTTCTCTGGCTCGTCGATCGAAGTCCAGCACTTCCTCATTATTGAAAGCATTGCCCAGCGACAACATCGGTATGCGGTGCTTAACTTCGGAAAAACTTTCCAGCGGCGCCGCGCCGACGCGTTGGGTCGGGGAATCCGGGGTGATCAGATCAGGATAGTGTTGTTCAAGATCCTGCAGCTCACGCAGCAGACGATCGTATTCACTATCGGTAATCTCCGGATCATCGAGAATATAATAGCGGTAGTTATGGTGATTGATGTCATCCCGAAGCTGGGCGATGCGATCTCGGGCTTGTTCGTGAGGGGATATAGGAGGCACTGACTAGACCAATTTTTTACAATTAAA
>WFVC01000179.1 GCA_015491815.1 Gammaproteobacteria bacterium
CGTTACGCGCGGATCGACCTCGGCGATATCCAGCGCCCCGGAGGTTTCCAGCGAAACCGCGTAGTCCGCATCACAAAGCTGTTGCAGCAGGGGCAAACAGTTCTTCTGCGCCAGCGGCTCGCCGCCGGTGACGGTAACGTAGTGAGGGTTGAACCCGGCGGTTTGCGCAAGAATCTCATCCAGCGACATCCACTGCCCCCCCTGAAAGGCATATTCGGTATCACAATAGGCGCAGCGCAGGGGGCAGCCCGTCAGGCGAATAAAAACCGTCGGCCAGCCTGCGCTGCGGGATTCTCCCTGCAGGGAATAAAAAATTTCGCTGATGCGCAGGCGTTGCTGCCCGCCGGGCTTTGCCGACATGGTCAGGATGCGTTATTGATTTTGATCTTCTGCAAAAGGTTCTGCGCCTGCCCGGCTTCAGTGGTGCTCGGATAAGTCGCCAGTAACTGTTCAAGCACAGCCTGGGCTTTGGGATAATCTTTCAGCTCATAATAACTGTAACCAATCTTCAGCATGGCTTCCGCGCGTTTGGGGCTGCCGGCGTAATTATCAATCAAGGTCTGGTAATCAATAATCGCAGTTTTGAAATCCCGTTGCGCATAACTGGCTTCCGCCAGCCAGTACTGAGCGATGTGGGCGTAACGACCATCGGGATATTTTTCCAGAAAGGCGCGAAACGCCAGCCCGGCCTTATCGTAACGCAGCTCGCGCAGCAGATTAAACGCCTTCTGATACGCCTCCTGCTCGGTCTCCTGTTTCACAGTCGCGGCCACCTCGCCTTTGGCGGGCACCGCTGTGCGCGTACTGCCGGTAGGCTTACCGCCGGTCACCGTGCCGGTCACCCGCGCCGGATTGCCGACAGAACCGGCAACCGCCGTTGCCGCGCCCGCTGTAGCGGCGGCTACGCGAGGGGAAGCTGATTTATCCATCGCCGTTGGCGCATGCTGGGTCTGCTTGCGTTCCAGTTGCAACAGGCGTCGATCAATATCGATATAAAGTTCGCGCTGACGTTTGCGGATTTCATCCAGCTTGTGCATCTGCACTTCATTATCGCCCTGAATCGTTTGCACATCCTTTTGCAGATTTTCCAGTCGCAACAAAATATCCACCAGCCCCTGACTGTTAATCAGGCGTTCCAGCCGCTCCACCCGTTCCTCGGTGGTCGGCGGCGCGGGGATCACCGGCTTTGCGGATTTTGCTTTTGTCGCATCCTCGGCGGCCTGAGCGCTGAGGCCAACGCCTGCGCCCAGCCCGACTACGAGCAACAACACTGACGATAAAAATGTTTGCTGCATAATCAATATCCTGAATAAAGAATTTCTACACGGCGATTGAGTCGCCAGGCGGCTTCATTGTGATCCAGCGCCACCGGCCGCTCTTCACCGAAGCTAATCACCTGCACCTGTGACGGCGATACGCCCTGAACAAATAATAACTGTTCTATCGCTTTCGCGCGACGTTCCCCCAGGGCGATATTGTATTCCCGGCTGCCGCGCTCGTCCGCATGGCCTTCGAGGACAACGCTCACTTTGGGATGCATGGAGAGATAGTTGGCGTGCGCCGCGACCACGTCGCGATCTTCCGTACTCAGGGAACTGCTGTCCAGATCAAAATAGAAAACCCGCTTGGCCAGCAGGCTGTTGGGATCTTCCAGTTCCCGACCCACGAAGGCGCCGCCCATCTCTGCGCCATAAGTCTGATCCTGCGCCCCGTTTTCCCCCTCTTTTTGCTGCTGCGCCTGTTGTTCCTGCTCGGCGGCCGCTGCTGCATCTTCATCACTGGTGCGCTTTTTCACCGGGCCGAATTTACAGCCCGCCAGACTCACGATAAAAATGGAGATGAGTAGATATTTAAACCCTTTTCCCATGATTTTCCCCTTCGTTGTTAAATCACGTTCATCAAAATGATACGCCTTACTTGAACGGCGACCAGGCCGGTTCACGCACATCGCCCATCTGCAAACTCAGGCGTTGATGCGCTCGTCCATCCACCGAAACAGCCGCCAGAATACCGCGATAATTGTCTTCCGTCGCGTAAATAATCATGCTGCCGTTCGGCGAGAAACTGGGCGACTCGTCCAGACGTGAGTCGGTCAGCACCTGAAAACGACCGCTGTCCAGCTCCAGCACGGCGATCTGAAATTTGCCTTTTTCCCGATGCACCATCGCCACCCGGCGACCATCCGGCGACACCGAGGCGCGGGCGTTATAGTTGCCATCAAAGGTCAGGCGTCGCGGGCGCTCGGTGACCTGTCCCCGGCTGTCCAGTTCCACCCGGTAGAGCTGCGGCGAACCGCCCCGATCCGAGGTAAAGATCAGACTGTTGCCATCCGGCGTCCACACGGCTTCGGTATCAATAGCGTAATGGCGGGTGATGCGGGTGAATTTTTTCGTTTTCAGATCGACAACATAAATCTCCGGGTTGCCGTCTTTGGACAGGGTCAGCGCCAGACGCCGTCCATCCGGCGACCACGAGGGCGCGCCATTGAGACCTTTGAATCCGCTTATTTTTTGCGTTTCGCGCGTAAGAATATTCTGGATATAGATTTCCGGCCGGCCATTGAAAAACGAAACATAGGCCAGACGCTTGCCGTCCGGCGCCCAGGCGGGCGACATCAGCGGGCGGGTGGATTCATAGACAATCTGTTCATCAAAGCCGTCGGAGTCAGCGATCGCCAGTCGATAAAGTTTTTTGCTCTTGCGATTTTCAGTCACCGTGATATAGGCGATATGGGTATCGAATGCGCCGCGCACACCGGTGATGGTTTTATAAATAATATCGCTGATTTGGTGGGCGGTGATGCGCAATGTCGGTTTGCGGCTGCGAATGCTGTACCCCGCCAGTTGTTTGCCTTTATAAACATCCAGCAGTTGGAACTGTATCTGGAAGGTGCCGTCGGGTTGTGGGATCATTTTCCCGACTACGATGTAATCCATCTTCAATGCGCGCCAGTCGGCAAAATTCACCTTGCCCGCTTCGCTGGGCGTGGAAATCATATCCTCATCCGGCAGCGCCTTGAAAAAACCGCTGCGCTGCAAATCGGCGGCGATAATTTTATTCAGATATTCAGGCGGCCTGTCCTTGCCCGCCCAGGCGAAAGGCACAATGGCAATCGGCGCGGCGCCTTCCACGCCTTGCGTAATTTCAATAGTGAGTACGGCATGAGCCTGCGAGAACGTTAGAAATATCAAACTGAGGATGAACGATAATTGTTTTTTCATATTTTGTATTTTGGTTTTCAATTCAATCTGTCTGCTTCCGGTTAAAGATCACGAGGTTCAAAAGCAAAATTCACTTCCCTGAACTTATCAAACAGCCCACTATCAACCGTTGGCACCGGCAGCGGCGCGGCGCGATAAACGGCCTTTTCCACCGAGCGGTCAAAAGCAAGGTTACCACTGCTTTTGATTATCTGCACATCGATCACTTCACCATTGGGGATAATTCTGACTTTTACCTCACAACTCAATCCGCTGACATCGCCTGAAGGTAGAGTCCAGCGACGGGTGACGGCATTTTTAATCAGCCCCAGATATTTGTTAATCTCACGCTGATTCGCGGCCTGCTGCGCCGCCGCCCGGCGCTGGCGATCCGCTTCCAGTTTCTGCCGCATTTCGGCTTCCTGCCGCGCTAACTCTTCCTGATGCTTGCGCTCTTCTTCCTCGATGCGTTTGCGTTCGGCTTCTTTACGCTTTTTCTCTTCCGCCAGACGTTTTTCCTGTTCGCGTTTTTTCTTCAGCTCGGCCTTGCGTTTTTTCTCGGCGGCTTCTTTCTGCTTGCGTTTTTTCTCCGCCAGCCGGCGTTTCTTTTCCGCTGCTTTACGTTTTTTTTCAGCGGCCTGTTGTTTCTTTTTTTCCGCTCTGCGTTTTTTCTCGCGCAGTTGCGCTTCCTTTTTCCTTTGCTGCTCCTTTATTTTCTGTTGCTGACGCTGTTCGGCATCGCGGCGGCGTTTAAGTTCAGCCTTGATCTGCTTTTCATCGATCGCTTCGGCCCTGATCGATTCAGGCCTGACTTCCAGTTTCGATCCCTTTTTGCCTGCATCATCATCGGTAAAGTTAAAACTGACCAGCAGCACGGTAATGA
>WFVC01000180.1 GCA_015491815.1 Gammaproteobacteria bacterium
ATTATATATAAAGTAATATTATTTAACAGGGGAGTGAAGCGCAAATAGGTGATTTTTCACGTTTTATCTGTTTTGTGACAGCTAAAAGCGCGGCTCTGCCAGGTTGTCATATCAATGTCATATTTTCTGGGTGTAATACGTTCCTGTTACAAGAAGACCTGAAAGTGTCATAAAATTGTCATTATTGAATACGGGATAAACTATGGCGGAAAAAACGAATCCTAGAGTTTTAGTGGTTGAGGACGAGTTGGCGATTCGGGAAATGTTAAGCTTTACCCTGAACCGCGCCGGCTTTGAGGTGCTGGAAGCCGGAGATACGCGCGAGGCGACGGAACAAATCGCTGCAATGCGCCCGGATGTGGTGTTGCTGGACTGGATGTTGCCGGGCATTAGCGGCATTGACTTTGCCCGTCGCCTGCGCCGCGAGGAGGCCACACAGGATTTACCCATTATTATGCTGACCGCACGGGGCGAAGAAGCCAGTAAAATTAAGGGCTTTGCCGTCGGCGCAGATGATTACATTACAAAGCCCTTTTCAACTCAGGAGCTTATCGCCAGAATCAAAGCTTTGTTGCGACGCTCCGGGGTCGCGCGGGAAGAAGAAATGGTGGTGATTGAGGGGCTAAGTCTTGATACTGCCGGACATCGGGTTAATATAAAGGGCAAAACAGTGAAACTGGGGCCGACCGAGTTCCGGCTGCTGCATTTTTTTATGACGCATCCGGAACGGGTATTCAGTCGCGATCAGTTGCTGGATCAGGTCTGGGGAAATCAGGTCTATATCGAGGATCGTACGGTGGACGTGCATATTCGACGACTTCGCAAGGCGCTGGCGCCGTTTGAATATGATCGTCATGTACAGACGGTGCGTGGCTCCGGCTACCGATTTTCTAAACAGGTGTAAATCTTCATCATGGCGCTAAAAGAGTTCTGGCAATTTGTGGCTCTGGGATTAGTCGCCGCCCTGTTCGGGATGGTGATTGGTCATGTTAAAACAGTGCTGCTGATTTTTGTGCTGGGCTGGCTGGGCTGGTACTTCATCAATTTATTCAAACTGGAACGCTGGCTTGAGCAGGGCAAAAAATATTCGCCGCCGGTTTCCTATGGTTTGTGGGGTCATATTTTTACTGAAATTTATCACATGCAGCAGCGTAAGCGCCGGCGTAATAAAAAGCTGGTGAAACTGCTGAGTCGTTTTCGTGAATCCACCGCGGCGCTGCCTGAAGGCGTAATCGTCTTACGCGAACAGGGCGAGATCGAATGGTGGAATGACAAGGCTGATGAATTGTTGGGACTGAAATATCCGCAGGATGTGGATCGCCGTCTCACCAACCTGCTGCGCAATCCCGAAGTCATGGAGTATTTCCGCAGCCGCGATACCGAAAAACCCGTGCGTTTCCCTTCACCCGTTGATGAGCAGAAAATTCTTTCCCTGAAAATCGTTCCCTATGGCAATAAACAGAAGCTGGTGGTGGTGCGGGATGTAACCCTGAGCAAACGGGTGGAAGAAATGCAGCGGGATTTCGTCGCCAACATTTCCCATGAACTGCGCACGCCGCTGACCGTGATTAACGGTTATCTGGAAAATCTGCTGGAAGATGACGGGGCGATCGATGTTGAGCATTTGCGACATACTTTCAAAGTGATGCAGCAACAGGCGATTCGCATGCGTCAGTTAACCGATGATCTGACCACCCTGTCGAATGTTGACAACGAAAAAATTGGTCCGCGCCGGGAAGTGGTGAATGTGCCGCAAATGTTGAGCAGCCTGCAGGAAGAAGCGAAGATACTCAGTGGCGACAGCAATCACACCTTTGTGATTGAAGTGGATGAAAGTCTGTTTTTACGCGGCGATCCAAAAGAACTCGACAGCGTATTCACCAATCTTATCGTGAATGCGATTAATTATACGCCGGCGGGCGGCGCGATCCGGGTGCGCTGGTATCATGATGACAGCGGCGCGCATTTTGAGGTCAACGATACCGGCATCGGTATCGCGCCCTATCATGTCGAACGCCTTACCGAACGCTTTTACCGGGTCGATGTGGCGCGCTCACGGCATACCGGCGGTTCGGGACTGGGGCTGGCGATTGTAACCCGCGCCTTGCAACGGCATCAGGCCAGCCTGCGCATCGACAGCGAAATTGGCCGGGGCAGCGCCTTTATCTGCGATTTTCCCGAAGAGATTGTGGTGCAGAAAAGCGACATCATGCCGCCAACGCCCACCAGTCTGAGCGGCTGAGAGAAATTCCATCTTCCTTTTGTGACGGCTTTCTGCGCCTGTCACAATACTGTCATATAGCCTTCATCTAACTGTCATATTCGGGTTTTAAACTTCTTCCCTGTTACAAAAATATTTCGAGGAGAATATTTCATATGTTTCATAAAAAACTAATCACTTCGCTGGTTTTTGCTTCCGCGCTGGTAGCAGGACAGGCACAGGCGGACAGTAAGGTCGATGCCGGGCTGAATGACTACTCACGCGCCAGTGGCGTTTCCGGTAATCTCAGCAGCGTCGGTTCCGATACGCTGGCCAACCTGATGACCCTGTGGGCGGAAGAGTTCAAGCGTATCTATCCTAATGTCAATGTGCAGATTCAGGCGGCGGGTTCATCGACTGCGCCACCGGCGCTGACCGAAGGCACCTCCAACCTTGGTCCCATGAGCCGCAAAATGAAGTCGAAAGAAATTGAAGCTTTCGAAAAGAAATACGGTTACAAGCCCACCGCGATCCGGGTGGCGATTGATGCGCTGGCGGTTTATGTCAATAAAGATAATCCCATTAAGGGCATGACGATTCCCGAAGTGGATGCGGTCTTTTCTTCTACCCGCAAATGCGGCTATAGCAAAGATGTGAATAACTGGGGCGATCTGGGACTGGCTGGTTCCTGGAAAAACCGTAAAATTCAGATTTATGGTCGCAACTCGGTTTCCGGCACCTATGGCTATTTCAAGAAAAAGGGTCTGTGTAAGGGCGACTACAAAAACAGCGTGAACGAACAGCCGGGTTCGGCTTCGGTCGTGCAGTCGGTCACAACCTCGTTGAACGGCATCGGTTATTCCGGAATCGGCTACAAGACTTCAGGCGTGCGCGCGGTGCCGTTGGCGAAAAAAGCCGGCAAGCCATTTGTTGAGGCAACCCCGGAAAATGCAATCAAGGGCGCTTACCCGCTGGCGCGTTTCCTGTATATCTATGTTAACAAGCATCCGAATAAACCTTTGCCGCCGCTGGAACGCGAGTTTATAAAAATGGTGTTGGCCAAGTCCGGTCAGACCGTAGTGGTGAAAGACGGGTATATCCCCCTGCCTGCCAAAGTTGCTGCGAAGGAATTAAAGAAGTTGCACTAAAAACTCGCGATTGTTTCATTTTATTATCCGGCCCCGCTTTGCGGGGCTTTTTTTTATCCGCCGGTTTTATTACGCCGCTGTCACAATTCATTTTCTCCTGAAGGGGGGAATGTTTCGGGTCGGGGGCAGAGGAAACACTAAGTTGTTGAATAAAAACAGGTAAATATGATTTTTGATGAAATTTCCCCATTGGTTGTGATTGTCACATTTCTGTCATATATTGCGATTATCCTTCGCCCGTGGTTTCTATCTTTAATGGTTTCTGAACGCATGAGTATGACATGAGTACAGCAAATACGGATCTGCGTTTGCAGTGGCGACAGATCAAGGATCGTCTTGCGCGCTATATAGTGGCGGTCGGTGGAATCGGGGTGATCATGGCGATCGTTCTGATTTTTGTATATCTACTGTATATCGTCATGCCTCTGTTTAGCTCCGCCAGCATTGAGGAAGTCGCCGAATATCCGCTGCCGGAACAAAGCGGGAAAACCCTGTATCTGGCGATGGAGGAGCAGGCTGAAATCGCCATCCGGGTGACCGATCAGGGACAGGTGCAGTTTTTACAGACCACCACGGGCAAGCCGTTAAAAACGATTCAATTGCCCTTGCCTAAAGACAGCACGATTACCAGTTTTGCCGAAGGCGCCGCCGAAAGCGCGGTGCTGGCGGTGGGGCTTTCCAATGGTCAGGCGCTGGTTTTCAAGCATCATTTTGAAGTGAGTTTCCCCAATAATAAACGCGAGCTGACCCCGGTGATTGAATACCCGCTGGGCGAGGAAGCACTGCTGCTGGACTGGGGCAGACATCCTTTGCAAACGTTGGCGGTGCAGGTGGATGAGGAAACCGCGACCCTGGTGACGATTACCGATGATCAACGCTTAATGCTGACTTCGCTGAGCAAGGAAGAATCCATAATGGAGGATGAGGCCAGCTGGAGTGAAGCGGAAACCACGGTCATTGCCCAGACGCACAAGGATATCAGTTTTATTTTGCTGGATAAAAACCAGCGCAATCTGTATCTCGCCAATGCCGCCGGTGAGCTGAGTTTTTATGATGTCAGTGACAAATCCGAACCGCTTTTGGTGCAGCACATCTTTTTGCTGGAAGGACACAACAAATTACGGAGTCTGCAATTACTGGCCGGTGATATTTCCCTGCTGGCTGGCGATGCGCAGGGGACGGTGACGCAATGGTTCCCGGTGCAGGATGAGGAAGGGCGTCGTATCCTGCGCCGGATTCGCGCTTTTTCCGATTTTAATCATCCGCTGACGGTGATTGCGCCGGAACATACGCGCAAAGGATTTCTGGCGGTGGACGAGTCCGGTGTTGCCGGTCTGTTTCACACCACCTCGGAAAATACCTTGCTGCTCAAACGCATTACTGATCGCCCGATACTGAAGGCGGCGATGGCGCCGCGCGCCAACGCCATGTTGTTGCAGGATGCGCAACGCCTGTATTTCTATACGATTGACAACGAACACCCCGAAGTTTCCATGAAGGCGCTGTGGGGCAAGGTCTGGTACGAGAGTTACCCCGAGCCGGATTATATCTGGCAGTCGTCCTCGGCCAGTAACGACTTTGAGCCCAAGCTCAGTTTGGTTCCCATTTCCTACGGCACCATCAAAGCCGCGTTTTACGCCATGTTGTTCGCCATTCCGCTGGCGGTAATGGGCGCGATTTTTACCGCTCAGTTTATGTCGCCGAAAATGCGCAAACTGGTCAAGCCGAGCATTGAAGTGATGGAAGCCCTGCCGACGGTTATTCTGGGTTTTCTCGCCGGTTTGTGGCTGGCGCCGTTTATGGAAGCCAACCTGCCGGGTATTTTCAGTATTCTTCTGATCATGCCCATGGGCCTGTTGCTGTTCGCTTATTTCTGGCAGCAACTTCCTGATCGTATTCGCCACAGCGTGCCGGATGGCTGGGAAGCGGCCTTGTTGATTCCGGTGGTTATCGGGCTGGTGTATTTCTGTGTCGCCATGAGTCCAATTCTGGAAGACAGCTTTTTCGGCGGTGATATGCCGGGCTGGTTGCGTAATGAGATGGGCATTAATTATGATCAACGCAACTCACTGGTGGTCGGACTGGCGATGGGTTTTGCCGTGATTCCGACAATCTTCTCGATTGCCGAAGATGCGATTTTTGCGGTGCCCAAACATCTGGTGCAGGGTTCGTTGGCGTTGGGGGCGACTCCCTGGCAGACCATGATCCGGGTGGTGTTGCTTACCGCCAGCCCCGGTATTTTTTCTGCGATTATGATTGGCATGGGACGCGCGGTGGGGGAAACCATGATCGTACTGATGGCCACCGGCAATACGCCGGTGATGGATTTCAGCATCTTTGAAGGCATGCGCACTCTGTCGGCGAATATCGCCGTGGAAATGCCGGAGTCAGAAGTGAATAGCACGCATTATCGCGTACTGTTCCTGGCGGCGGTGGTTCTGTTCGCCTTTACCTTTATTTTCAATACCGCGGCGGAAGTTGTGCGTCAGCGTCTGCGCGAACGTTATAGCAATCTATAGGCAGGATCATGAATAGCTTTAGCAAATGGCTTAAAAGTGGGCAGCCGTGGATCTGGCTGAATGCCGGTGCGGTGACGATTAGCCTGTTGATGGTTATCGGGCTGGTCTTGTTGATTGCCGTGCGCGGGCTGGCTTATTTCTGGCCGGCGGATGTGATGTTGGCGGATTATCTTTATAAAGGTGAAACCAGCAGGGTATTGGGCGAGATCACCGATAGCGAAGATGTCAATCTGGAGCGCCTGCGGGACAGTGGTTTTGATATAGAGTCCGAGCAGGAACATCTCATTCGTTATCTGGTGAAAACCGGCAATCGCGATGTTTCCGGCGCTGATTTTAGAGTGATACTCAAACCCATGTTAAAAGATGTCAGCTACCCGCCGGATGTGATGGTGGTTGAGCGCCGTGAATGGGGAAACTTTTATGGTTTTCTGAAGGCGGTAAAAAAAGACGGCGAAATCATCGCTGAAGGCGAAGAGGCGCAAAATATTTTTCAGCAACGTCTGGATGCCGCGCTGGATGTATTTGAACAAATCAGTACGATTCGCAAACATGATATTGGCGCGATTAATTATAATATGGAACGCCTGCGGCTGCGGGAACGGCGCCTGGAACTGGATGGCGACACGGATCCGGCCAGGCAGGCCGAGATCATCAAAGATAAAAAAGCGCTGGATGAAGAATACAAATTGTTGCAAGCCAAACTGGCTACGCTGACAAAAAAAATTCAGCGCGACAGTCTGGTGATGGAAACGGTGGATGGAAAGCGGGTTGAGATCAACATGGGGAAAGTTGTGCACGCCTATTTCCCGAATGCAATGTCGGTGCTTGATAAACTGGGTTTCTATTTTACCAAACTCTGGGAATTTGTTTCTGACGAACCCCGTGAAGCGAATACCGAAGGCGGCATCTTTCCCGCTATTTTCGGTACGGTAATGATGGTGTTGCTGATGGCCATACTGGTGACGCCATTCGGGGTGGTGGCGGCGGTTTATTTACGTGAGTACGCCAAACAGGGACTGGTGATTCGCCTGATTCGCATCGCTGTGAATAATCTGGCCGGGGTGCCGTCCATTGTGTATGGTATTTTCGGTCTGGGCTTTTTTGTTTATTTTCTTGGCGGCAATATCGACGCCCTGTTTTTTCCTGAGGCGGCGCCGGCGCCGGTGTTCGGCACCCCCGGCATACTCTGGTCGTCTTTGACTCTGGCGCTGTTGACGCTGCCGGTGGTGATTGTGGCGACCGAAGAAGGCCTGTCGCGCATTCCTCGCTCCATTCGCGAAGGCAGTCTGGCGCTGGGCGCGACCAAGGCCGAAACCCTCTGGCGCACGGTGTTGCCGATGGCCTCGCCGGCGATGATGACCGGATTGATTCTGGCGGTGGCGCGCGCCGCCGGGGAAGTGGCGCCGTTGATGCTGGTTGGCGTGGTCAAGCTGGCTCCGTCATTACCGCTGGATGCGAACTTCCCCTTCCTGCACATGGAACGCAAATTCATGCATCTGGGCTTTCATATTTATGATGTTGGTTTTCAAAGCCCGAATGTGGAAGCTGCGCGGCCACTGGTTTACGCGACGTCCCTGCTGCTGATTATTGTGATTGTTTTGCTCAATCTGTTCGCCATCCGGATCCGCAATCGCCTGCGGGAAAATTACCGGATGCTGGAAAATTAATCGTAGCGCCATTTATCAAACTGTATCAATGCGGATAATGAAATGAATAAAGAAGCGAGTCTGACTCATGGGGTTAATCTGGACGTGCTGGAGCGCGATCTTGATAACAGCTCCGCCGGCAGTGAGGAAATAACGCTGAAGGTTGAAAATGTTGATCTGTATTACAGTGAAAAACAGGCGCTGAAAAACATTAATATGGAAATTCCGAAGAACCGGGTGACTGCGTTTATCGGTCCCAGCGGTTGTGGCAAATCAACCCTGTTGCGTTGTTTTAATCGCATGAATGATCTGGTGGATAATGTTCGCATTGAAGGCCGCTTTCTGCTCGACGGTGAGGATATTTATCACAAGAATGTGCAGGTCTCCCAGTTGCGTCGCCGGGTGGGCATGGTGTTTCAAAAGCCCAATCCTTTTCCCAAGAGTATTTATGAAAATGTTGCTTATGGCATGCGCATTATCGGGATTAAAGACAAACGTAAACTGGACGAAAACATTGAAAAGGCATTGAAAGGCGCGGCGCTCTGGGATGAAGTAAAAGATCGCCTGCATGACAGCGCCATGGGTCTCTCAGGCGGTCAGCAGCAACGACTGGTGATCGCCCGCGCGATTGCGATTGAACCGGAAGTGCTGTTGCTGGATGAACCGGCCTCGGCGCTGGATCCGATTTCAACCCTGAAAATTGAAGAACTGATCTATGAGTTGAAAGACAAGTACACGATTGTGATTGTCACCCACAACATGCAACAGGCGGCGCGCGTCTCGGATTACACCGCGTTTATGTATATGGGTGAACTGATTGAACATGGCGACACAAAAAGTATTTTCACCAATCCGAAAAAGAAAAAAACGGAAGATTACATTACCGGACGTTATGGATAAAACAGATACAAGAGTAAAGATACAGGATAAAAGCAGGACGTCTTTATTACTTGTATCTTTATCCCTGTATCTTAACTGAGAGATGACTATGGAAAACTCAAAACTGGGACAACATATTTCGCAGCAGTTCAACGAAGAGCTGGAAGATATTCGCACTCGTGTTATGTACATGGGCGGGATTGTCGAACAACAGCTTTCTGACGCGATCAAGGCGTTGACGACCATGGATGCTTCGCTGGCGGAAGTGGTGATTACCAATGATTACAAGGTCAATGCGCTGGAAGTTTCGATCGATGAAGAATGCACCCAGATTCTGGCGCGCCGTCAGCCCGCCGCCGGTGATCTCCGCCTGGTTATATCCGTGATTAAAACCATTACCGATCTTGAACGCATCGGCGATGAAGCCGAACGCATCGGTCGCATGGCGCTACATTTTTCGGAGAAGGGTGGCGAAAATAAAATGCTGGCGGGCATCATTCACATGGGCGATCTGGTGACCAAACAGTTACACAATGCGCTGGACACGTTTGCCCGCACCGATAGCGAAGCGGCCGCACAAGTCGCGCGTGAAGATAAGAAAGTGGATCAGGAATACGAAACCATCCTGCGCAACCTGATGACCTACATGATGGAAGACCCGCGCAATATTCCGATTCTGGTGGACATGATGTGGTCGGCGCGCGCGCTGGAGCGGATTGGCGATCGTTCGAGTAATATCTGCGAATATGTGATCTATCTGGTCAAGGGCAAGGATGTGCGTCATACCAGCGTTGATAAAGTCGCTACGGATGCGCGCAATTTTATTAAAGACGAATAGAAATTAAAACGCTTAAACCGGAAACGCCACCATGTGATCCAGCCCCAGACGGATGCGCACCTTCTCACCGGGACGGTGATCGTGGTGACTGGGAAACAGCGACTGCACTTCCAGACCGGAATCAAATTTCAGCGTATACAGAATTTCCGCGCCCTTAAAGGCGCGCTGGGCGACCTCGGCGCAAAGTTCGCCTTCCTGATCCGGAACAATGTCATCCGGGCGCAGCAATAATTCCACCCGGCTGCCAAGCGGCCATTCATAAGCCCGATCGCCTTTGACGGTTCCGATTTCGGTTTTCACCGTGTCATGGGCGACCAGTTCACCGGGAACAAACACGCCCTGACCGATAAAGTCGGCAACGAAACGGTTCTCCGGTGAGTGGTAGAGGTTGTAGGCGGTGTCGCGCTGGAGTATCCGGCCCCCGTTCATTACGCAGATCTGATCGCCGATGGCGAAGGCCTCGTGCTGATCATGGGTAACCAGAACGCCGGTGGCGTTTCTGTCCTTGAGGATCTGGCGCACCTCCAGACTCAGACGCTCACGCATATCCACATCGAGATTGGAAAACGGTTCATCCAGCAGCACCAGATCCGGTTGCGGCGCCAGCGCCCGCGCCAGCGCAACCCGCTGTTGTTGGCCGCCCGACAGCTCGTGAACATAGCGGTGCCCCAGTCCCTCAAGTCCCACCGTCGCCAGCATTTCATCGGCTATTTTCCGGCGTTCATTCTTGCTCATATTGCGCAGGCCAAAGCCGATGTTCTGGCTGACATTCATGTGTGGAAACAGGGCATAGTCCTGAAACACCATGCCGATGTGGCGTTTCTCCGGCGCCCGGGTATAACCGGGATAAGAGACTTTCTTCCGGTGAATATATATTTCACCCTGACTCAGCGGCTGGAAACCGGCAATGGCGCGCAACACGGTTGTTTTACCGCAACCGCTGGGACCGAGCAGGCAGATCAGATCCCCCTGATTGATATGCAGACTGAGATCATCAATGATGGTATGGCCGTGATGGCGGCACTCAATATGTTTTAGCTCAAGCAGTGGACCCATAAGTTTTGTCGCTGTATGGCGAGGGGTAATTGGCGGATGGGTGAAATAATATCAGACCTTGAACGGAATGGGGGAAAACCCGATGGTGAAAGCGATTTGCCGCTGCCGCTTCAGGCCTACTGACAGAATCAATGTTTGATTCGTTTGTTCCAGTAGGCGGCTTTGGCCGGATCGGGGCTGATGCCGAACAGACCCTGCTCATACACCCGCGCCAGAGTTTGAATCGCGTTGGCATTCCCCTGCGCGGCGGCCTGTCGCCAGAGTTTCAGGGCGGCGGGAACATCTTTTTTTGTGCCGTTGCCGTAGGCCAGCATCACGCCGAGGTTAAACTGGGATTCCGGATGACCGCGTTCCGCCGCCTGTCGCCACCAGTAAAGCGC
>WFVC01000181.1 GCA_015491815.1 Gammaproteobacteria bacterium
GTTTATCAAATTGAATATCCTGACGCATCATGTGCCGGTGGGAGTCTCCGTGGTTTGAATTTGCAGAGCAAGGGGATCGGGGCCGGTGAGTTTGACGTGCTCGTCAGCGCCGAGGTTCATGTGCATGCCGCGCACATCGGCGCAGACAGGCAGCTCCTGACCGCTGCGCTGCACCAGCACCGCGAGGCTGACCGAAGCCGGTCGACCATAGTCGAAAATTTCATTTAAGGCGGCGCGGATGGTGCGCCCGGTGTGCAGCACATCATCGACCAGAATAATGTGCCGGTCTTCGATATCAAAATCCAGTTGCGAGGGTTGCACCTGCGGGTGCATGCCGATGCGGGTGAAGTCGTCACGGTAAAAACTGATGTTGAGCGCGCCCAGCGGAATATCCATCGCCAGTTGTTCGAGCAGCGCCTGCGCGACCCAGACGCCGCCGGTGTGAATGCCGATCATCAGCGGATCATGGATATGTTTTGCCTGCATAAACCGGTTTAGATCCTTAGCCATGCTTTTTAGCAGGGCGTTAACGTCATGGCGTTGGGGCATTTAATCCGAACCTTTATTTGCATCTGTGTCCAGCCAGCTTTGCAGTATCAACTGGGCGGCGATGTGATCATTATACTGCGGCGCATTTTTTTTTACGCGTTTGAATTCATTTTCGCGCAGCAACATATTGGCTTCCAGTGAGCTGTAGCGTTCATCCATCATTTCGACCGGCAGATTGTACCGCCCTTTGAGTTGATTACCAAAGCGTCGCGCCGCCTTGCTCATATCCTGTTCACCGCCGTCTTCGGTCAGCGGCAGGCCGACGATCAGCAGATCGGGCCGCCATTCTTCGATCAGGCGGCTGATCCCGGCCCAGTCGGGTTTTTGATTTTTACCGGGCAGGGTAAGCAGAGGGGTAACGGTGCGGGTGATCTGTTGACCGACGGCGACGCCGATGCGATTTCTGCCAAAGTCGAACCCCAGCAGGGTGCGGCTCACGCGTGTCCCACCTCGGTGGAAAGCAGGGACAGCTCGACGCCGAGCAGTTCGGCGGCGGTGGTCCAGCGTTCATCCACCGGGGTCTCGAAAATAATGCGCTTGTCGGCCGGGCCGTTGAGCCAGCTGTTGGCGGCCAGTTCCTGCTCCAGTTGTCCTGCGCCCCAGCCGGCATAACCCAGCGTGATGATGAAATGTTCCGGACCCAGACCGTGGGCGATGGCTTCGATAATATCCTGCGACACGGTCATGGCCAGATCGTCGCTGATTTCCAGGGTGCTGTCCCATTCGCCCACCGGCGAATGCAGCACGAAACCCTGCTCCGGCTGCACCGGCCCGCCGTGATAAATCGGCACGTTGCTCATCTCCGGTTCGCCCAGATCAATTTTCAGTTGCACAGCCAGATCGCCAAGGTTCATCGGCGTCGGGCGGTTGATCAAAAGACCCATCGCGCCTTCGGGATTATGTTCGCAGAGAAACGTCACGGTATGAGAGAAATTCGGATCCTGCAGACCCGGCATGGCAATCAGAAACTGGTTGCTTAATTGTGAAATGAAACCCATGTACAGAAGTATATGAATACAGCGCAAAGATACAAGTGGAAAGCAGGTACAGGGGAAAAGAGACAGGACTCACGCAGGGTGGAACGCCATTTTGTATCCTGTATCTTTTCCCCTGTATCCGCTCTTATTGTGTTCCGGTCGTCAGGCCGCTGCCGCTTTTGAAATACCAGACCCGGGGAATATGCAGCACATCAGTGTCCTTGAGGATTTCCTTGCTCAGCGGTGGGAAAGGCGCGGCCAGACGCACGATGCGTTTGGCGGCGTCATCCAGCACCTTTTGCCCGGAAGACTGAATGATTTTCATATGATTAAGACTGCCATCAGGGTTAATGGCGACATCGAGCAGCAGGCTGCCGTCGATGTTATGGCGCAGCGCTTCTTCGGGATAATTCAGATTGCCAAAGCGTTCAACTTTGGCGCGCCAGGCGTCCAGATAACTGGCGAAGCGATATTCTTTGGCGTTCGCGCCGCGCACGTAGGTGCGGCGCGGAGTGACCTGATAGGTCTTTTTCATGCGCTTGATTTCCGCACTCATGCGCGCGATCTTTTGCCGGCTGCGTTCGAGTAACTGGGCTGCGGTGAGTGGCTGGGCCAGATCGGGCAGGGGTTCTTTCTGCGGCCGGCTGAGGGTTTTTTCTTTTGCCCGGCTGGCGGTCATGATCTCCTGTTGCACTTTTTCAGGCTGGCTCAGCGGCGGAGCGATGGCCTGTTCACTGGCGGGCGCAAAGCCGTCGTCCTGCGTCGGGCTTGGGTTGGAGAAGGGACTTTGATCGCGGGTTTTTTCCTCGACGTTGCCGCCGCCTTTCTGATTGGCCTGAGCCAGATAGTCGGCATCCTCCGGGGTTTCATCGGAATGATTGCGCACCAGCGTGATTTCCATAGTGGTCAGCGGCGGCATGAAATCATCATCGGCGAGATCAAAACTGACGCCGAGAATGACGATGGCGTGAAAGGCCAGCGCGAAAAACAGGGTCATGCCCAGACGATCGGAGGATGAAATAGCAGCAGGGTGAACGGCGCTGGTCACGAAGTTTTATTTACCACGGTGTTGAATAATGATCGGCGAATTATAGCCTTGATGATAGCGGCTGCGGGGGTAAAAGTTAACAAAACCGCAGGCCTGTCAGGCTTTGTTCGCGGTGAGTAAAAATATCGGATAATCCCGGCCTTCTTTTACGACGGTATGCGCAGTATAAAACTGTACATCCGTAAAACCGTTTTTTTCCAGACTATCCTGTAACGCCTGCCGTTCAAAACCTGCATGGTAAACCCCCTGCGTATCAGGCGGATGAAAGTCGCCGTCTTCTTTATCAAGATCGGCCAGCGCCAGCTTCGCGCCCGGATGCAAATGTTCAGCAAAGCGGCGCAGCAGGGCATCCGTGTCTTCGACATGATGCAGCGCCATTGCGCTCATGATCAGATCGAATTTTTTATTCAGAGGCGTTGCGAGAATATCCTGACAGCAGAGACTGACCTTACCCTGCAATTCAGGTTTGGCCATGAGCCTGTCGAGCATGGCTCTGGAAATATCGACGGCGAGAATAGACTCAACCCGGGGCGCGACCTGTGAGCTGATCAAACCGGTGCCGGCGCCAAAATCCATGACACGCATTTCTTTATTCAGGGGAACCTGTTCCAGCAGGGTTGCGCCCACGGCGGCGGAGATTTGTCGGGGGATGTCATTTTTGTCCCAGTCCCGGGCTTTTTCGCTAAATAAATCAGTCATGCGCTTTTCCTGCAGGGTTCGAATCGGTCATGGCGAGATCTTCGTTTGTTTGTCGCGGGAAGCGGGATTAAGTTCCGCGACGCTTTTTAATAATGAGCGGCTGATGATGCCGTTGATGATACCGAGGACGATGGCGAAAGTTAATAACACCGGAAACAGTCGCCACAGCCCCGGATGGGGAATAAACAATTGATAGGCGGTCACAAACTGGGCGCTGATATGGGCGATGGAGGCGAGCAGGCTATAACCCAGCGGACCGAAACCCTGTCCGGGGAGTCGGCTCCCCAGCCACAGAACAAAAATACTGGCCAGCGCGCCGCTGAAACTGAGCATGAAAGTTGGCGAGAGAAAGGTGCCTAATATCAGTGAGCCGACCAGCACCCGGAGAATGCTCACCCAGGCGGCGGTGCGCCAGCCGAACTGACACAGCACGGTAATGGTAATGATATTCGCCAGCCCCGGTTTGAGGCCGGGAACGGGACTCGGTAAACTGCTTTCCAGCACATGAATGCTGACCGCCAGCGCCGTGAGCCAGGCGATGCGGCTGTCTTCGGCGGTGCTTTTTAAGGTGATTTTCAATCAGGTTTTCCGGCGA
>WFVC01000182.1 GCA_015491815.1 Gammaproteobacteria bacterium
CCGGAACGCCGCGCCGGGTTCGAGCAGATCATCGACGAGGAAGATGCGGTATTGCCGATCCCGATGGATTCGCCGGCTCTACTGCTGATCCAGCAGATCCGCGACGAGGCGCACCGCTTCGCCATCACCGGCCATCGCAAGGCGCGGGGCAGGGCGCGTACCCATTCCACGCTGGAGGACATTCCCGGCATCGGCGCGCGGCGGCGTCAGCTGCTGTTGCAGAAGTTCGGCGGGCTGCAGGGCGTCAAGAAGGCCGGGGTCGAGGAACTGATGCAGATACGCGGTATCAACCGAGAGACGGCACAGGCGATCTATGATACTTTCCACGGTTGAAACAGACCCGCCAGCCCGATGAAACTGACCCTTCCGACCCTGCTCACCCTGTTCCGCATCCTGTTGATCCCGGTCTTCGTGGTGGTCTTCTACTGGAAGGCGGAATGGGCTCATCTGGCCGCTGCGGTAATCTACGCCCTGGCGAGCATCACCGACTGGTTCGACGGCTGGCTGGCGCGCATTCTCAAGCAGGAATCGGCCTTCGGTGCCTTCCTCGACCCCGTCGCCGACAAGCTGATGGTGGCGGTGGCCATCGTAGTGCTGGTCGAGGCCCACCCATCATTGCTGATGACCCTGCCTGCGCTGATCATCATCAGCCGCGAGATCACCGTTTCCGCCCTGCGCGAGTGGATGGCCGAACTCGGCAATCGCGCTGCCGTCAAGGTCAGTTTCGTCGGCAAGGCCAAGACCACGGCGCAGATGTTCTCCCTGTTCCTGATGCTTTGGGAACAGCCCCTGTGGGGCCTGCCGGTGTTTGAGATCGGGCTGTTGCTGTTCTATGTCTCGGCGCTGCTGACCCTCTACTCGATGTTCATCTACCTGCGCGCGGCCTGGCCGGTGATGATGGAAAACGGCTGAAACCCTGCCTGCTCCGGCTCTTGCTGACGGGTCGAAAAAAAGCCGTGGAAATGCAGCAATGATCGCTTGACAGGTCAGGGGCAATCGCTAGAATACTGCCCACTTCGCGGGAATAGCTCAGCTGGTAGAGCACAACCTTGCCAAGGTTGGGGTCGCGAGTTCGAATCTCGTTTCCCGCTCCAAACATCTGGCCCCGAACCGCTCGGGGCCTTTTTGTTTGAACTGCAACAGCAGTCTTCTTGCCCGATTATGGCTGGGTGGCAGAGTGGTTATGCAGCGGCCTGCAAAGCCGTGTACGGCGGTTCGATTCCGCCCTCAGCCTCCATATTCGCGGACATCGCCTCCGGCGCAGGCCTTTCTCCCTTCCCCTGCTTGCTCCGAGATCCCCGGCGACCTCCGAAACGCAACCCGCCCGGGTGGCGAAACTGGTAGACGCAAGGGACTTAAAATCCCTCGGTGGCAACACCGTGCCGGTTCGATTCCGGCCCCGGGCACCATCTAATTTGTTATAACAACACAGGCGGCATGGGGCAGTCGAGCGTGTCGGCAATTGCGCGGAACAGTTCAGCTTCAACAGCTGAAAAATTATCATCGGAACGAATGCAGATTACGCAGGCTTTGAGCAACTGTGGTTTTAGCAGGGGCGTGAGCTGGTTGAGTGTATCCAGCGCCTGATTGAGGGCGGGTAGGCTGATCTCGGTGACGGGTAGTAGCTGTACATTAATATCGCCCAGTTCTTTTTGGGCCTGTTGCATGACGTTTTCTTCATCGATCTTTTTTTCTTTTCCGGCGTAAATCAGCATGGAAAGCAACAGGCTGCAGGCAGTAGCGACCTGATGCAATGATTTATATTTGATTCGTTGCGCCGGGATTTTTATGAAAACCGCATCAAGGCGATGAAACAGAATTTTTTGCAGCGACCATTCAAACAGATTGATGCGTTTGTCGATATCAATGAGTTTGCGTACGTTGTTTCTGAAACGTTGATATTGCTGTGCGGAAAGTTGACGCAGGGCCGGCAGGCTCATATCAATTAGCGGCAGACGATGCGTTCTGTCAATCTGTGTCGTTTCCTGAATAAGTTTGCGCAAGGCTTCAAAGACGCCATCATCCGATTCGCTCTGTAAATACTGCAGCTGGGCCTGACGGATATTTTCCTTGTCATCCAGTAGCAAAAAATAAATGGCGGCGCGCGCGCCGTGAGGTTCATGGATGCTGTGGCGAAGTTGAGGCGGTATGTTCTCTAACAGGCTTTGCGCCTGCTGCAGCACTTCGGCGTTCACCTGTCCTGTCCGGGCAATGTGATCCTCGGCAAGCTGCGCAGTATTTTTCTGCACGCCGCCAGCGGCAAACCCACTGACCATTCCGGCGGCGACGCCTTGCGATGATTCCGGTGCGGCAGTCTTTGCGTTGCCGGCCGGGGTTTCGGCGGCGCTCACATTGTAGTTGCCATCCCAGTCGGGATCGAGTTGCCTGATGCGTTTGTCCAGCGGCGGATGGGTGGCAAACAGGGATGAGAAAAAACCGCTGACGCCTTCGGCGAACAGGGCGTGACTGATTTGCGCGCCGGCCGGGTTTTCGATGCGTGAGCCTGCCGCGCTTCCGCCGATGCGTTTCAATGCGTTGGCGATGCCCATGTTGTTGCGCGTGAACTGCACGGCCGAGGCATCGGCCAGATATTCACGCTGGCGGCTGACCGCGGCTTTGATCAGGTTGCCGAAGAAGGTGCCGGTGAAACCGATCACAACCAGCCCCAGTCCCAGCCCGAGGATGGCGCCGCCGCCATTGTTGCGTGAGCTGCGACTGTAACGGCTGTAGGAGGCGGAACGCAGAAGAAAATAACCAATCAGTCCGATGATCAGAATTCCGTGCAATATGCCAATCAAACGAATATTGAGACGCATATCGCCATTAAGGATATGACTGAACTCATGAGCGATCACCCCCTGCAACTGGGCGCGATTGAGTTGCTGAATACAGCCCCGGGTGACGCCGATCACCGCATCACTGGGGCTGAACCCGGCGGCAAAGGCGTTGATGCCTTCTTCATCGAGAAGATAGACCGGCGGCACAGGCGCGCCGGAGGCAATCGCCATTTCCTCGACCACGTTCAGGACTTTTTGTTGATCGAGATCGCCACTGCCATCGACAATGCGTTTGCCGCCGAGCATTTCCGCAACGGCGTCGCCGCCCTTGCTGAGGCTGCTGATTTTGTAGAGACTGCCAAGCAGGATGACTGCCACCACCACCGCGCCGACACTGAGAAACACCTGCCAGTTAAAGTTCAGTTGCGGGGCGGCGGTGTTGAAGTTCTGACTGTCGATGTAACCAAACAGAAACATGACCAGCAGATTGGTGAGCACCACCAGACTGATCACCGCTAATGAAAAAAACAGCACCAGCAACAGGGTTTGTTTGCGGGCGCGATCCTGTGACTCAAAAAAATTCATTCAGGTGAAGTGTTCACGCTAAAAAGAAACTTTGGGGGCGGCCTGAATCTGTGCGCTGTCTTCAAACTCCAGCAGGGTGGCGTCCTGTGCATGACCAAAGCTGGCGGCCAGCAGCACCTGCGGGAAAGACTGTTTGTAGGTATTGTAGGCCATAACCTGATCGTTAAAGGCCTGACGGGCGAAGGCGACCTTGTTTTCCGTACTGGTGAGTTCTTCACTCAGTTGCATCATATTCTGGTTAGCCTTCAGATCAGGGTAGGCTTCCATGACGATATTGAGCTTGCCCATTGCCCCTGCAAGCGCGCCCTCAGAACCAATAAGATCACGAATGGCCTGTGGATTGGATGGATCGGCGGCAGCGGTGGCCAGATTATCGGCTGCGCTATTGCGTGCGGCAATCACGGCCTCCAGCGTTTCCCGTTCATGTTTCAGATAACCTTTGGCGGTTTCGATCAGGTTGGGGATCAGATCGTAGCGGCGTTTGAGTTGAACCTCGATTTGCGCAAAGGCGTTTTTATAGCGATTTTTCAGCGCCACCAGCTTGTTGTAGATGGCGATGACATAAAAGATCAGCGCGGCGATAACCACCAGAAAAACAATCGTGCCTGTATCCATGTTGACTCCTGAGTTTGAGCGGTAGTCGCTAAGTTGTCATTTTCCTGTACAAATGTCCAGTTAACGGGTTCCTGAGATGCAGTCTGAAAAAATGTTTACTTTTTGGCCTTATCCGATAAATTTGCTGAAATGAATATTTCCCTTAGGATAGTCTGGATTTATCCGGGATCATCATTATACTTAATCTAAATGTTCAGCATAGTTGAATTATAACTAAGGAAGTTCTGATTAATTCCGCCGTTCGTGGTGAGCCTGTCGAACCATGAACGCTAAGCATTGTAAAATCATAATGTTAGATGGTTCACCCTTCGACAGGCTCAGGGCGAACGGAATTAATCAGAGCTTCCCTAAAAATTATTTGCGAACGGGGAGAAGAGTATGAGCTACTGGTTCTGGGATCCATCGTTGTCCATCGGCATTGAGGAAATTGATAATCAGCATCAGCGTATTGTGAATTATCTTAATGAACTTGACGAAGCTAATACATTAAGAGATCGTGAAAAGGTATCACACGTCCTGATGGGACTGCTTGATTACACCAGGACGCACTTTAGCTTTGAAGAGCAACTGCTGGAAAAATCCGGCTACCCGCTTTCCAGTTCACACCGGCAGGTGCATGAGACATTTGTTTCCCACATGAATAATTTTCGTATCCGGCATGAGAAGGGCGAGGATATTACCCGTCAGTTGATGTCAGAGTTGCGCATCTGGCTGACAAACCATATCAAAAAAGATGATGCGGACTATGCGCCCTACGCGAAGAAAATATTAAATGTAGAGAAAAGCTGGACAAAAAAAATGCTGGATAAATTATTTTCCTGATGTGATAAAATCTGAAAATTAAAAATATTCATGACTGTGACATTGTGTTAAATGTCAGTTTCCTATCTATGTTAACCAATGTCCTTCTTACCGATAGAATCAGTTCTTTCTGATCTGCGTTGCGCATTGCAGCAGCGCAACGAAGCTGTGCTGGAAGCCCCGCCGGGCGCGGGTAAAACCACCTGCGTGCCGCTGGCCTTACTCGAAGAAAGCTGGCTGGGAAAACAGAAAATCCTCATGCTCGAACCCCGGCGGCTGGCTGCGCGCGCGGCGGCGGAACGCATGGCGTCCATGCTGGGTGAAACAGCGGGCAAAACGGTGGGCTACCGGGTGCGGCTGGAAACGCGCATCAGTGCTGACACCCGCATCGAAGTCGTCACCGAAGGTATTCTCACCCGCATGCTGCAGGATGATCCGTCGCTGCAGGACGTGGGCCTGCTTATTTTTGATGAATTTCATGAACGTAGTCTGGATGCCGATCTCGGGCTGGCGCTGGCCCTGCAGGGGCGGGATCTTTTTCGCGATCCGCCTGCGCTGAAAATTCTGATCATGTCAGCGACGCTTGAAGGGCAGAGACTGGCGGCATTATTGAATGATGCGCCGGTGATCAAAAGTGAAGGTCGTCTGCATCCGGTTGAGCTTCGTTATGGCGAAGCCTTTATTGCGATGGATCGGCTGGCCGAGGCCTTGCCCGCCCGGGTGGTGGCGACCGTCAAACAGGCGCTGGCGGAGGAGTCCGGCAGTCTGCTTGTTTTTTTGCCGGGACAGGCTGAAATACGCCGCGTGCATGAACGACTGCTGTCGGCATTGGCGGACGATAAAAGCATACGGCTTGCTCCGCTGTACGGTGATCTGGATCTGCAGCAGCAACGCCGGGCGATTGAACCGGCGCCGCATGGACAACGAAAAATCGTACTGGCGACCGATATTGCCGAGAGCAGCCTGACCATTGAAGGGGTGCGCATTATTATCGACTGTGGTTTGCATCGGCAGGCGCAGTTTGATCACAGTGTCGGCATGTCGCGCCTGCACACCCGGCGCATTTCCCGCGCTTCAAGCATTCAGCGCATGGGCCGCGCCGGGCGCATCGAACCCGGCGTCTGTTATCGGCTCTGGTCGGAACATCAGCAAATGCAGCTCATTCCCTTTACCGCACCGGCGATCGAACAGGCGGATCTCCTGCCGCTGGCGCTGCAGTTGCAACGCTGGGGCGTGGATGATCCGCATGAGCTGGTCTGGCTGGATCCGCCGGCGAAGGGTCACTATGCCACGGCGATACAATTACTGCAGTCACTGGGCGCACTGACGTCGTTAAATCAGGGCTGGAAGTTAAGCGCCCACGGTGAAGCGATGGCGCGACTGCCGCTTCATCCACGTCTGGCGCACATGCTGTTAATGGCTAAAACACGGGGGCTGATGCCGCCGGCCTGCGATCTTGCCGCGCTGCTAAGTGAACGTGATCCGCTTTCCTCGCAGGATGCGGATATTCAGTTGCGGCTAAAATTATTTTCCCCTGATGCGAATGTCGATCGTCGTTTGCGGGGTCGCCTGCAACGCTTGCGCGCGCAAAGTCAGGCCTATTATAAATTACTTGGTGAGGCCGACAGAAAACAAACGGAAACGCATGTTGATCCACGCTGGATCGGATTTCTACTGGCCTGCGCCTATCCGGATCGCATTGCCCGCCGACGTCATACCGGTGCGACCGATTACCAGATGAGTAACGGGCGGGCGGTGCGCCTGCGGGAACATGATCCCCTGCAGCAGAGTGAATGGCTGGTGGTCGCCAGTCTCGGTGGCCGGCAGGGCCGCACAAGCGATCAGATTTATCTGGCGGCGGATTTTGATCCCCGCCTGTTTGATGATGAACTGAGTGAACATGTCATCACTCAGGATGAGGTAAGCTGGAATGATAAACAGGACTGCCTGAATGCCGAACGCCAATACCGGGCGGGAAGTTTGATCCTGTCCCGTCAGCCCTTGTCGGCGATCCCCCCTGAGCAGTGCCGTCAGATTTTGCTTGAACAGATCCGCCGTAAAAATATGATGCCGCTGCCCTGGACGGATGAATTACGCAACTGGCAATGGCGGCTGATGTTATTGCGTAAACTGGATCTGGATGGCGGGGATGTCAGTGTATGGCCAGATGTGTCGGATCAACATCTACTGGATACACTGGAAACCTGGCTGGCTCCCTGGCTTGATAATATTC